>NZ_JBHVCT010000005.1:0-159510 GCF_042803195.1 Streptomyces sp. NPDC057428 | reverse complement strand
GGTCCATCTCCCCTTGGTCGAGGTCTCGCTCAGACGGCGGGGGCGAGCGCGGCCTCGGGTACCGGGACGACGCGGTAGAGGTAGGCCCTCTCGATGGCGGTCCAGGTGGTGCTGGTGACGATGTACAGCGCGGCGGCGAGCGGGACGAAGGCCACCGAGAAGAGCGTCAGGAACGACATCAGCGGCATGACCTTCGTCATCGCGCCCATGCCGGGTACGGGCTGTCCGTCCGGGCCCGTGGCCGGCGTGACCGGGTTGGCGGCCATCTGGCGCTTGGTCCGGCCGTAGTTGAAGGTCGCGACGGCGGCGACGATCACGAAAAGCGCGACGTAGACCAGTCCCTGCCCGCCGAAGGGCCCGCCGTGCGCGAGGGCGTCGTGCCAGCGCTCGCCGAGCGGGGCACCGAGGAGCTCGTGGCCGAGCAGCGAATTGGGGTCGCCGCCGATCTTCTGGCTGGAGAAGAGGTGGTAGAGCAGGAAGAACGCGGGCATCTGGAGCAGGCTCGGCAGGCAGCCGGAGAGCGGGGAGACCTTCTCCTGCGCGTGGAGCTCCATGAGCGCCTTCTGCATCTTGTCGGGGCTCTTCGCGTGCTTCTTGCGTAGTTCGGCGATCTGCGGCTGGAGCTTGGTGCGGGCCTTCTGGCCGCGCGCCGCCGCCCGTGACAGGGGGTGGACGGCGAGCCGCACCAGTGCGGTGAACAGGATGATCGCGGCGGCCGCCGACGCGTGGTGGAAGAGCGGCTGGAGCAGGTCGGCGAACGCGCCGACCAGGCTCGCGAAGGCGGACATGAATGCGGACATGGGTGAGCCCTCCGGGGGTCTCGTCGTGCCGGGATGTCTGGAACTCGGCAGGACGAACCGCGCAGAGGGTGGGGAAGGGTCTCTACGCGGCCGTCAGGAGGGCGGCCCCGGGCGCTCGGGGCCTGCGACGCCCTCGGGCGTCGGGGTCCCGTTGCGGCAGGAACGCGGTGCGCTTCTCGCGGTCGCGCATGGCCGTACGCACTCTCGTGCGGGGTACGGGGCAGGCGCAGCGGGCGCTGATGACGGAGCAGACGACGAGTGCCGAGCCGGCGGCCGCGGTGGCCGCGAGCGCGACGGCGGCGGAGAGGCTGCCGCCCTCGGCGAGGAGGACCTCGGCGACGAAGAGGACCAGGAAGGCGGCGGGACGGAGCAGGCGGGCGACCCCGCGGCGCACACGGTTCATGTCGTCGCCCATCGTCCCTCCCGTTCACTTCGCGGCCGTCGGTGTCCTCCAGCCGTTATACACGATCGGTGTCCAGCGGCTTGAGCAGCCGCCGGGGAGCGAGCAGGGCCCGGTCGACGGCGTCGTCGGGGTCGGGGTCCAGCCCGGCGCCGGGCCGCATCTCCACGTCCTCGGGCGGTACGCCGATGCCGCCGCAGGCCGGGCACTGGCCCAACGCGCCGAGCGGCGTCCCGCAGGCGGCGTGGTGGAAGTAACGCATGGGCGGCGTCCCCTCGAAGTGCTCGCGGCCCCAGAGGCCGAGGGAGCGCAAGATGGGCCAGAGGGCCTTGCCCCGGTCCGTGAGGACGTACTCCTCGCGGGGCGGCGAATCCTGGTAGCGGCGTTTCGCCAGGACGCCGGCCTCGGTGAGCGCCTGGAGGCGGGAGGCGAGGACGGCACGCGGGATGCCGAGGTGGCTCAGGAAGTCGTTGTAGCGGCGTAAGCCGTAGAAGGCGTCGCGCACGACGAGCAGTGTCCAGCGCTCACCGACCACTTCAAGCGCGCGGGCGATGGAGCACTGCTGTGCGGCGTAGTCCTTGCCGAGGGCCATGGGAGCACATTACCCGCATTCATTGAATGAACCCTGGCGTGCTAGCGTCGCACCTCCAGTCGATTCATTCATCGAACTTAGCCGTGAACGTGGTCACCATGCGGGCCCTTCCGGAGGGACGTCATGACCCAGCAGTCCGCACAGGCCGGCCCCGCCGCCGCCCCCCGGCCGGCCCGCCCGCCGCACCGGCCTGGCGCTACCCTCGCGGTCACCAGCGCGGCCACGACCGTCGCGCTGATGAACTTCACCGCGCCGACGGCCGCCCTCCCCACCCTCACCACCGCCTTCTCCACCCCGCCCTCCGCCCAGGCATGGCTGCTCAACGGGACCCCGCTGGGTCTCGCCGTCGTCCTGCTCGTCGCGGGCAGCCTCGCCGACGACTTCGGACGCCGCCGGATCTTCCTCATCGGGACCCTGGGCCTCGGCGTCACCGCCGGGCTCGGCGCCCTGACCACGGACACCCTCGGATTCACCCTCGCCCGGGCGGGCCAGGGCGCCGCGAGCGCGGCGATCCTGGCCACCAGCCTCGGCCTGCTGGTCGGCGCGTATCCGGTCGGCCACGCGAGGATCAGGGCGATGGGCGTCTGGGGCGCGTTCGTCAGCGCCGGAATAGCGCTCGGCCCGCTGCTGTCGGCCTCGCTCGGCGCCGTCGACTGGCGGCTGACCTATCTCGCGCTGGGCGCCGGCGCCCTCGTCACCGGCGCCTTCGCCTTCCGCAAGCTCACGGAGTCCCGCAGCCCCCGCACCGGCCGCCCCGACCTGCTGGGCGCCGCCGTACTCGGACTGGCGATGACGGCGCTGCTGACCGCGCTCACCCTCGGCAGGGACGGCTGGCTGCGCGCACCCGTCGGCCTGCTGCTGCTCGCGACACTGGCCCTGACCGCCGCGTTCGCAGCGGTGGAGCGCCGGGCCGCCGCCCCGCTGATCGACCTGGGGCTGTTCCGCAGCCGCGCCTTCCTGGCAGCGGCGGCCGGCGGACTGTTCACGGGGCTCGCCGTGATCGGCCTCTTCAGTTACCTGCCCACCCTGCTCCAGCACTCGCTCTCCCTCACCGCGCTCGACTCGGCCTGGCTGCTCCTGCTCTGGTCGGGCACAGCGTTCGCGGTGGCACTGCAGGCCCGGCGCCTGGCCGGCCGGGTGTCCGCCCGCCACCAGCTGGCGGCCGGCTTCGCACTGCACGCGGTGGCGGTGCTGCCGATCCTCGGGGTCCTGACCGGCACACCGGGCAGCCCTTCCGGGTCCGTGTGGCTGCGCCTCGTCCCGGCCCTGGTCGTCGCGGGCGTCGGCAGTGGCCTGATGAACGCAGCGCTGCCCCGCCTCGCCGTCGAGTCCGTGCCCCCGGACCGGGCGGCCATGGGCTCGGGGGCCAACAACACGGCCCGCTACCTCGGCTCCTCGGCCGGTGTGGCCTTGACGATCGCGGTGGCGGCCACTCCGGGCGGCGCGGACAGGGCGGTCCTGCTGTCGGCCGGCATGGCGGTCGTGGCCGTGGCGGCCGTCCTGTTCCTGCGGGAGCGCTGAGCGTCCCCGGTCCCAGGCCCGGGCCCCGGGAAGCGCCTGAACGTTTCCCCGGCGGCCTTCCGCCCTTCACCGCCGCTCCAGCACACTCCCTCTCACCTCGCCCCCGTCCCGCAGTACCGTGTGGTCCATGCGCCCCGACACGCCTGCCGAACACACCACCGAAGCCGAGCGCCTGCTGCGCACCGCGGCGCAGTACCCCGAGGACCACGAACCGCTGTTCCTCCAGGCAGCGGCCCATCTGGAGCTCGCCGGGGACCGCGCCCGCGCGACCACCCTCTACGACGAACTGCTCGGTTCGCCCGACATCGCCGTCGAGAAGCCGCACCTGGTCAAAGCTCTCAAGGCCTCCAACCTGTGGGAGTACGGCCACGAGGCGGAGGCCCGCGCGATCATCGACGGCATCCGCGCGGCCGGTCCGCTCGACGCGGCACCGTGGGAGATCGCCGCGGAGACCCTCGAAGCGCACGACGAGCTGGAGTCCGCCCACGACTTCTTCTCGACGGCGCTGACCCTGCTGATCGCACCCGGGGAGGATGTCCCCTACGCGACACAGTCCCTGCTCATCGGACGGCACCGGGTGCGCAGGCTGATGGGCGTCGGCCACGACGCCTGGGACGAACTGGCCGACACACTGCACACGGCGGCCGTCCCGCTGGACGAGCTGCACGACCCGAAGCGCCTCTGGGCCCTCGGCTCGTCCGACCCGAGTGAGCTGCAGGCCGAGATCAACCGGCTGCGCGCCGAACTGGGCACCTACCGCACGGCGTTGTCCCGGCCGTTCCCCGTCGCGGTGCTGCGCTGGCCGGCGGCGGAACTGCGCGAGCTCTTGGCGGCATACCCGGAGCTGGCGCAGGAGTACCTCTCGCACGAGGACCATCTGGCGCGTCTGGAGGCCGCGTTGCGGGACCTGCACGCGGCGGGCACGCCGAACCTCGGCATCGTGACGGGCACGGTCCCCTCGTACGAGGCGTTCGCCGCGTCGGAGGCCGCCTCGCCCTCCGACCCGGACCTCCTCCCCCAGTACGCCACGACGCTGGCGGCCCGCGGCCGCGCCGTCCCGTGGCCCCCCGCGCGCAGCGCGGCCTGCTGGTGCGGCTCGGAGCGCGCGTACCGGGAGTGCCACGGGGCCGGCTGAGCGCGAGGACAAGGCCCGGTAGGGCGGACACGTCCCGGGAGGTCCGCCGTCAGGCGCCGCCCTCCCGAAGCGACTGCTCGGACCAGACGGTCTTGCCGTCGGCGGCGTACCGGGTGCCCCACAGCGAGGCGAGGTGGGACATGATGAAGAGCCCGCGGCCTCCCTCGTCCACGGCTCCGGCGTACTTCATGTACGGCGCGGTGGTGCTGCCGTCCCGGATCTCGCAGATCAGTCCCCGGTCGAGGATCAGCCGCAGGACCACCGGCGGGCTGCCGTACCGCACGGCGTTGGTCACGAGTTCGCTGACGATCAGTTCGGTCGCGTCCCCGGTCTCGTCCTCGATGTGCCAGTCGGTGAGCGTCTTGGACGCGAGGCGCCGCGCGGTCGCGGGGGCGGTCTTGTCGTAGGGCAGTTCCCAGGCGGCGTACCGCTCCGCGGGCATGGCGTGGGTCCGGGCCAGGAGCAGCGCGGCGCCCCGGAGGTCGACGCTGTCCGGCAAGGCGCGGGTGACGGCGTCGCACAGGTCCGGTCCGCGGTCCCGAGCGGGGGCCCCACGGGCAGGCCCACCACGAAGGCCGCACCGTCCGGTTCGACGACGAGTGGCGCGGGGTGGCCTGCGGACGCCACGGTGCACTTCTCGGTGAACGGGTCGTACACGGCGTACGCGCAGGTCGCGGCCAGCGGTTCACGGTGGAGCGGGTCGCTCTGCGGCAGGTGGGTGCGTTCCTCGGCCAGCCGTGCCGCGGTGTCGTACAGCCGCGCCAGGAGCTCGTCGGGCTCCAGGTCCAGTGCCGCGAGGGCGTGGACGACCGTACGCAACTGCCCCATGGTGGTCGCCGCGTAGATCCCGCGATCGCCCACCTCCCCGATGACGAGGGCCGTGCGTGCCCCGGACAGGGCGATCGTGTCGAACCAGTTGCCGGCTCCCCCGCCGGACAGCAGCAGGTGGTCGCTCTCGACGGCGGGCTGGGGCGCCGGGCTCTGGGGCAGCAGCCTGCGCTGGAGGGCGCTGGCGATGGTGTACTCGTGCACGTACCTGCGGGCGTTGTCGATGCCGAGGGCGGCACGGGACGCCATCGCGAGGGCCGCGGGCAGGTCCTCCTCGGTGAACGGCTCGGAGTCCCCGCACCGGTAGAGCGTCAGCAGCCCCAGCACCGCTCCGTGCACCGTCAGCGGCGCCACGAGGAGGGTGTGGGCCCGGAAGCGGCGGATGGAACCCGCCCGTGCGGGGTCGGCGTCGGCCCAGGTGAGGTCGTCCAGGGGAAGGACCCGGGCCCGCAGGTCGGAGACGGCCCGCTGGTAGGGCGTGCCGTACGGCACCGCGCGGATGTCGCCGATCGGGTGGGCGGCCTCGTTGTAGCCCCTGTAGGCGGCGCGTCTGAGCAGCACGTCGGGATCGAGCGGCCCGGACTGCGGCGTCTCCCCGCGCAGGACGTCGTCGACGACCTCGACCACGCCCACATCCGCGTAGCCGGGGACCAGCGCGTTGACGAGGTCGCGACAGGTGGCCTCGACGTCGAGCGTGCGGCCCACGGAGTCGCGGACCGCGACGAGAGCCGCGTCCCGCTCCCGGCGCCGCACCCGGTCGCTGACGTCGGCCACGGCGACGGCGGCCCCCAGCACCCTGCCAGGCGGGCCCCCTGCCGCCTCCCGCGCCCTTCCTGGAGCCGGAACGCCGTCAGGGCGAGGGTGCGCGATCCGCCCACCACCACGTCGGGCCGGGCCCGGAACGGCTGCTCGACACCGGGTACGCCGGTGCGTATGACCTCTCGCACGAAAGCCTCGACCCGGTCCGGTTCCTCGAAGTCGCACACGGCGCGAAACGGCCGCCCGCGCAGCCGTACGGTGTCCTCCGCCTCGGCTGCGGGGTCGCTGACCCGAAGGACGTCGAGGTCGGGGTCGAGTACGTGGAACCGTCCCCGTGCCTGGGCGAACACCACGTCCAGCAGTGCCGTCCCGACCGCGTCGCCGGCCGCGCCGCCGTCCTCACCCCGTGCGGCCTCCCAGAAGGCCCAGTCCGATCCGGCGAGGGGCTCCAGCCGCAGCCCGGAAGAAGCGTCGCCCTCACCGGCCGCGCGAACGGTGTCCTTGGCCAGTACGTCCATGACGTGCAGCCCGAGCGCGTCGGCGGTCGCGGGGCCGAAGCGCCGCTCGGCCGCCCGGCTCCACCCGGTGACCAATCCGGCGCCGTCCACCACCATCAGGGGCGCATCAGTCATGAAGCAAGCTCCTTAGCCCCCTCGCGGAGCCCGGGACGGACCTCCGCACTCGACGACCCGTACCGAACCAGCATCAGCCCCCTCCCCGGCGTCCGCTACCGGAGGACGGGTCGGATCGCGGGCGGCTGCGCCTCCCGGCGCGCGGCCCGCTTCGCCCTGGTTGCCCTCTGCCAGTTTCGGCCTGGCGGGGGTACGGGACGGGGGTGGGGGCGGGTTGCGCGGCGGACGGCCCGGTAGCCGGGTATCAGCCGTTGGCCGGATTCACCGGGGATTCCCCTATGTCTCACCTTTGCAATACGATCACATTCAACTTTTCAGCTCCGGGCCATCCACCCCCACGCAGGCCCCGCTCCGTCTGTGCGAGGAAGCCCTCATGCCGCCCTATCAACCGTCCTCGGAATGGCAGTACGAGATCCCGACGACCGGAAGCAAGCGCCTTCCGCCGGCGCCTCGTTACGTCGCATCGCTGTCGCACCAGGGGTACGGCTTCGAAGCGGCGATCGCCGACCTCGTCGACAACTCCATCGACGCGGGTGCGCGCAACGTCGTCATCAGTTTCCTGCGCGACGAAGACCGTCTGGTCAGCCTCCTGGTCGTCGACGACGGGCAGGGCATGAACGACGAGTCGCTCGACACCGCCATGACGGTGGGCGGCCGGCAGGAGTACGGGCAGGACGCGCTCGGCCACTTCGGCGCGGGCCTCAAGGCCGCGTCCCTCTCCCACGCCGATTCGCTCACGGTCATCAGCCGCACCAAGCGCAGCGCCGCGACCGGCCGCCGGTGGCTGACGGCGCGCGCCCAGGCCGACTTCACCTGCGACATCGTGGATCCCGGCTACTGCCAGGACCTGGTCGACCGGTACGACGGACTGATCGAATGGCACGGCACCATCGTCCGCTGGGACAAGGTCCGGGCTTTCGACACGGTCACCGCCGGGCAGGCCGACCGCTATCTCGACGACGCGATCGAGAAGCTGGAGACCCACCTGGGACTTCACCTGCACCGCTTCCTGGCCGACGGCGCGTTCAACGTAGACATCGTGGTCGAGGACGTGGCGACCAAGGAGGAGCTGGACCACCGCGGCGTCGAGCCGATCGACCCCTTCGGCTACCGCGTCCCGGGCCGGGCCGGTTACCCGCGCACGTACACCGCTCCCGTCGAAGGGGTCGGCGAGGTGGCGCTGACCGCGCACATCTGGCAGCCGAAATCCCCGCTGGTCAGTTTCCGCGGGATCGGACCGCTCGCCGAGCGGCAGGGCTTCTACATCTACCGCAACAACAGGCTCGTTCAGGCCGGTGGCTGGAACAGCACCCGCAGCGCCGAGGGACATCTGGCGCTGGCCCGTATCGCCATCGACCTGCCGGCGGAGGCGAACGACGTCTTCAGCCTCACGGTCAAGAAGGACGGCGTGACGGTCACCCCCGCCTTCGCCCGAGGGCTCGAACAGGCGACGGACACGTCCGGGCACACTTTCGCCGAGTACGTCCAGGAGGCGCTGACGACGTACCGGGATGCCGCCAAGCGGGTCACCGAGGTGACACGCGACGCTGTCATTCCAGCCGGCAAGGGGCTCGAACCGAAACTACGGCGGACCCTGCGGGACGAGCTGCCGGAGCTGGAGGGAGAGGAACCGATCACCTTCCGCTGGGCGTCCCTGGGCCAGGACCTGTTCTTCGAACTCGACCGCGACGCACGTGAGGTCAGACTGAACAAGACGTACCGATCGGCCTTCAACGGCGGGCGCAGAGGTGGCCTCAACGACGCTCCGGTCGTGAAGAGCATGCTTTATCTCATGGTCGAGGAGATCTTCCGGAAGTCACGGGTCCGGGCCACGCGGGCCGACAAGATCGCCCTGTGGAACAGCGTCCTCGTGACAGCGGCCCGCTGCGAAATGACCCGCTGACCCCTGCCGCTTCCCACTCCTGCCACGCCTCCGACGTCTCCGAGAAAGCCGTTTCTCCATGACCGACCACCTGTTCAACCTGCACGGCGACGTCCTGGGGGCCATGCGCCGCGGACCGAAGGCATTCGCGAAGCTGGCCTTCGTACTCTCGGAGGCCGAGGAGCCCGCCGACACCGACCTCGGCCACTTCCGCGACCGCATCGTCGCGGCCGGCCCGGGCGACGAACTCATCGTCCTGTGGCACCGCACCCTGACCGGCTGGGACCTGACGGAACGGGCGGACTGGTCGGATGCGCCGCCGCGGACGGACGCCCGGCGGACGGCCACGTACGACCGCCTCGGCTTCGGCGCGGACCTGCGCAAGGCCCTGGACGAGGCTGTGCCGGTGTTCAAGGAGCCCGGGGCCACTGTCATCAGCAAGGAGTTCACGTCCTGGTACTCCAGGGACACGGCCGCCGCCCGGTCGTTCTACTGGAACTCCTACGAGCAGATGCTGCGCCGCAAGGGCTGGTCGGACGAGGCTGTCTCGAGCCTGGACGAGGCCAGCCACGCGGTGGTCGAGCGTCTCTCCGATCCCACCCGTACGGAGGCCTACGGGGCCCGGGGACTGGTCGTCGGCTACGTCCAGTCGGGCAAGACCGCCAACTTCACGGGGGTCACGGCCAAGGCCATCGACGCGGGCTACCGTCTGGTCATCGTCCTCGGCGGCACCCTGAACCTCCTGCGTGACCAGACCCAGCGCCGCCTGGACATGGAACTGATCGGCCAGGAGAACATCCTGCGCGGCGTGGACCCGTCGGACACAGACGCGCTGATCGGTGTCGACTACCAGGACGACGAGGACTGGCCGTCGAAGTTCGTCAGCCATGGCGCACGACCCTCGACGCTCGGCTTCTTCGACATCGAGCGATTCACCACACGCGGCACGGACTACCTGGGCCTCCAGAGTGGCATCCGCGCCCTGGAGTTCGAGAAGCAGGTCCGCACGCAGCCGCTGTACGACCCGGACAACCTGCATCATGCCGCTGCGCGCGTGATGGTCGTCAAAAAGAACAAGTTCGTCCTGGACAAGCTCATCAAGGATCTGAAGAAGATCGGACCGATCCTCGCCGAGATCCCGGCACTGATCATCGACGACGAGTCGGACCAGGCATCGGTGAACACGACGAACCCCAAGACGTGGGAGGGTGGCAAGGTCGACCGCAAGGCGATCAACGGCCAGATCTCCCAGCTCCTCGGCCTCCTGCCCAGAGCCCAGTACGTCGGCTACACCGCGACGCCGTTCGCCAACGTGTTCGTCGATCCCGGCGACGAGGAGGACATCTTCCCTCGCGACTTCCTGGTGTCGCTGCCCCGCCCCACCGGTTACATGGGTGTGCAGGACTTCCACGACCTGGATTCCGAGGGCACCGCCGAGGAAACGCACGTACGTGGCATCTACGACAGCACCGGTGACCGCCTTCAGGAGGCACTGGACGCCTTCGTACTCACCGGAGCCCTGAAGCTCTACCGAGCGGATCGCGGCCTGCCCGAAGAGCCGTTCCGCCACCACACGATGCTCGTCCACGAGTCCGTACAGCAGCGGGAGCACGCGGCGCTCGCCCTGCGCATCAACTCGATGTGGCACCGGTCCGCCTACACGGGGCAGGAAGGCCACAGCCGTCTCGCGACACTTCTGGACGCGGACTTCCGGAGGAATGCGACCGAGGACCTGCCCACCCCCTCCTCGTACGACGAACTGAAGCCCTACGTCTCCCGCGCCCGCCAGTTGATCAACTCGGGCGGCGAACCGGTGATCATCGTCAACGGCGCCACCGACCGCGACTACGAGCAGCCCGAGCTCGACTTCGACCGCACGCCGCACGTGTGGAAGATCCTGGTCGGCGGCACAAAACTCGCCCGCGGCTTCACGGTGGAGGGCCTCACGGTCACGTACTACCGCCGTACCACCCAACAGGCCGACACCATGATGCAGATGGGCCGCTGGTTCGGCTTCCGCCCCGGCTACCGGGACCTGGTCCGCCTGTACATCGGCCGCGAGGAACCGATGGGCAAGGGGAAGACCGTCGACCTCTACGAAGCCTTCGAGGCGATCTGCCGCGACGAGGAGACCTTCCGCGCCCAGCTCACCCGCTACGCGACTCTGGTGGACGGCAAGCCCCAGGTCACCCCAGCCCAGATCCCGCCGCTGGTCTCCCAGCACCTGTCCTGGCTCAAGCCGGCTGCCCGGAACAAGATGTTCAACGCGGAGCTGGTGGAGATCCGCTCGCCGGGGCAGTGGGTGGAGCCGACGGCGTACCCGACCGGTGCGGCGGACCTGCGGCACAACGCGGAAGTCTGGCTGCCTGCGCTTGAGAAATTGAGCCAGGACATCTCCGTGTTCGTCACGCTCTCCGACGACGACCGGGGCGGATACACCCGCTACCCAGCCAAGACGTCGGTCCTCAGCCACGCCCAGTTGCTCGGCATCATGAGCAGCCTTGCATGGGGTCGGCCAGACCTCTTCGCTCCTAACCTGGCCTATCTCAAGGACTCCAGCGACGCTGGCTGTGCTACCGACGACTGGATGTTGATCCTTCCCCAGACCTCCGGACCGACAAGCGTCGAAGCCAGCATCCTCGGCAGCCAGCCCGTCACCCTGGTACAGCGCCAGCGGAACTCACGCGGCGTGTTCAACCGCATCTCAGGTGTGGCCCACCGCCAGTCCGCTGAGCGTATCGCCGGCCTTCGCCCGCTGAGCGATGACGACCCGTTCTCGTCTCAGCTCTATCAGCCGCGCCGCGGAGCAGTACTGCTGTACCCCGTAGTCGACCCTGATCTCGGCAATCCGGCAGGTCTTGTAACTGACCGCAGTATCGATCCGGCCAAGCTGGTGCTGGCAGTGGCATTCATCCCGGCTGCCAGCGCCGCAGGGAAGTCGGTACCGTACGTTCGCTTCCGCGCGGTCGACTCGTCCCGCCGCGGCGAAGCGACTATTGATGTGCCATGACAATAATTCTCGCTCTGGAGTGACTCCCGTTGTCTGATCCCACAGACTGGTCCCCGCCAGACGGTTCGTGGGCCTCCTCTGCCGCACGCAGGAGGAACATGCAGGCAATTCGCAGCCGCGATACGCGGCCGGAGCGGCTCATCCGGCGGCTCGTACACGCAAACGGCCTGCGGTACCGAGTCGCTGCCAGACCGTTGCCGGAACTTCGCCGGACGGCAGACCTGGTCTTCCGTCCGGCGAAGGTGGCCGTATTCATCGACGGCTGTTATTGGCACGGCTGCCCCGAGCACTACGTCGCTCCCAAGACCAACCCCGGCTACTGGTCAGACAAAGTGGCCCGGAATATGGCTCGGGACCGCGATACCGACAAGCACCTGGCCGAGGCGGGCTGGCTAGTCCTGCGCTTCTGGGAGCACCAGGACTCAGGCGCGTGCGCTCTCACGATCGTCGGCACTGTCCGCGAGCGCCGACGCCGCCTGAACAAGTAGAACGGCCTTCGGGTCAGACCTTCAGCGGTCGCGCTCCTGGGCAGCCCGCAGCACCTCGGCGATAGCCTTGCCCACTGCGGCGGCGACGGGCGGCGGGAACGCGTTGCCGACCTGCCGGTACTGTGCCGTCTTGCCACCAGAAAACTTCCAGTCGCTCGGGAACCCCTGAATAATCGCGGCCTGCTCGACCGTGAGCATGGGCCCGGTGTCCCGGAAAAGGTCCCTGTCCTGGCTCTTCTTCTTCACGCTCTCGTCATGCGAGTTGGCAACACCAACCCCCGAGACCCCCAGCAGCGCCCAGGCGGCCTTCGCCCGGCTCGGCCCGAGGTCCGCACCGCCGTGCTTCTTCGAACCACCAACCAGCGTGGGCGCAACACCAGCGTCTTTCTTGCTCTCGGCCTTTTGCGCCTTCTCCTTCCACTGGCTAAGCCGCTGTTCCGCCAGGCGTGCCACATCTCCACCCATTTTCAGATACGGCGCATACCTGAGATTCATGGACTCCTCAAGTGCCATGAAGACACTCCTGGGACTCTCCGTAGCGGTGGGCCACACAAATTTGGTGTTTCCCAGCACGTCCTTGCGGATGGCCACAAGGACAGCCCTCGGACGCAGCTGAGGCACGCCGAAGTCACTGGCCTCGAGCACTTCCCACTCGCAGACCGTGTAGCCAAGCCCGGCGAAGTCTTCTTCGATGCCCGTCACTGGATGCCTGGCCAGGCCGCCTTCAAGACGCGCCTTAATGTAAGTGCGATACTCTTCGAATTTCGCGTCTTTAATTCCGCGAACGTTCTCAATCATCACCGCTTTAGGGTGAAGCTCATCAGCCAGCTCAAGAATCCGAGGGAAAAGATCACGCTCATCATCCTTCCCCAACTGCTTGCCAGCGTGCGAGAAGGGAGGGCATGGAACGCCACCAGCAAGAAGGTCGAGATCCCCTCGAGCGAGCGGCTTTCCGAGGTATTCTTGAACTTTTCTCACGTCAGATTTGCGACGCTCATCGCGGGGAATCGGGGAGAAATCGTTTACGTCGCCAGAAATGACGTCGCAGTACTTCCTTTCCCAGCTCCACTCCTCCAGGCTGCCAATGTTTCCCCGAAGAGTCTCCGCAGCATGCGGGTCGATTTCTACAAGCGCCAGGTGCTTGAAACCGGCCTGATGAAGGCCGATAGCCTGCCCTCCGGCCCCCGCGCAGATCTCGATTGAGGTCAACACGTCATAGCTGGGACCCATCGGGTCCTCCTGGTGGGGCTCGAGGCCCATCGGCTCAGGCTCCTCTTCGTACGGTTGGTTGGCGGAAAGCAGGTCCCGTCGAGCCGAACCCACAGGCGGGCCAAGCACCGGCCCGCAAGCAACCGCTTCGGTTCAGAGTTGACACGCGATAGGCGCAGAGCCTACCCGGGCCGAACGCCAGAGCGTCGGCCCAAGGGGACACCGGCCCGCAGCACCGCGCCTGGGCAAAGCATCAACGCACGGCGGCACAGCAGACACAGGAGACCGGCCGATCATCAGTGTATTCGAACAAGCAATCCATTTTTCTGTTCTGGAGTCATCTGGCAGCCCGGCAGCGGCCGTCAGGTGCCGACTCAGCGAGACACCAGCGGTGACAGCTGGAACGCCCAGACGGGACAACCCGGCAACAGCTCTTCTGGCAGCAACACCCACTCCTCGGTAGCCAGGCCTGGTGTGAGGGCGGAAGCCGGAACCGTCAAGCGCGCAGACTCCCAGCGGCCACCCCTCCCCTGGTCTGCGGGAACAGCCGAGTGGAGCCACCCTCGGTCCACGGTGGCGACGCTCGCCGCGTTCCCATCACGGCCGACTAGAACTGCGGCCAGACACCAATCGGCATCGGCCGTCATAACCTCGTATTCATGACGCGTCAGGTGAACCACCAGACGCGTCGGGTCTGTGGTGGCCTTGACCTCGATGTGCGCGCGCTCAGACACGGACCAGGCAGCCTCTATGTCGTATCCGTAAGCGTCTGACTCCACAGCCACGTGCCTGACGTGCGGCACTCCGCCCTGCCGCAAGAGCCGAAGCAGCGCCTGCTCGCCAGCCGCTCCGACGATCCTCTTCGCATCTTCAGCAGCCTGGTTCCACAGCACGCGAGGAACTGCGCCGGCTGTTACGTCATCCCGAGACTCGCCATCGCTTCCGTCGACCACAGGCCGCCCCGCCGCAGTCACCATGCCCATACGCCTGAGCCACGAAAGGCCTTCGGCGTACTGCGCTGGCGTGAGATCCGCATACCGCGGATGGTTCGCAAAGAGCACCCGTACCCGCGGAACCTCAGCCACCCGCAACTCACTGAGCCAGCGCAGCGCAGCGCGGCGCGTTGACTCAGTGGCCAGCGACTGCATCGACGTGATTCAGCAACGCGCGAACATCCGCCATATCCATGCCTGCCGCTCCGGACGGCTCATCCTCAAGGTCGCCCAACTGCTGCACAGAGGGGTCATCGAGGATCCGCCCCATGAATTCGAGCTTCTCCTCAAGCCTCATCGCCACCACTTCATCAATCGTGCCCTCGACCGCGAGCACAGTGACGCGTGTCTCAGTATCAGGCGCCAGTCCGAGCCGGTGAATGCGGTCCAGACTCTGGAGGAACCGGCCAGCCATGAAGTCACGATCCACGTACACAGCGTCGTGGCAGACATGGTGGAGGCTGATCCCCTCCCCGAGAGTGGCGGGGTTGGAAAGGAGGACGTGGCAGTCAGGATCCTCGCGGAAGCGCCTGATCTGCTCCTCCCGGTCGGGAGTGCCACCGTGCACCACGGCGGGCTGATATGCCTCGAACAGGCTCTCCATCGTCGTGATACTGCGCACGAAGGTCGTCCAGACCAGGGTCTTCCGCCCCATCGCGGCATTCTTCGCAACGATATTCAGGGCCTCCTTGTACTTGGGAGAAAGTTCGTGCGCCGGAAGGTTCCCCATGAGGGCATACAGCGATTCGCCCTGGGGCACTTCCAGCGGGGGGACCTGGTAAGTCAGCGGCTCATACCGGCTTCCGCCCTCAATGAGCAATGCCGGACTGGTGGCTGCCATGAGAAGGCGAAGCATCGCCTTGCCCAGGGCGTCGAAGTCATCACGCGACGCCTCCGCCCTCGTCGTGAATCGCCCCACCAAGGCGTCGTACACCTCACGATGCAGCTCCGGCATCTTCAGGCGCCGGATACGCGTCTCGAAGGGGGGCAGCCCCAGCTCCTTCTTGGTCGTCCGCGTGAACAACGGCCTCAGTACCGAGCTTGCGTGGGCTAGATCACCACCTGCGACAGCTTGTGTGACCACTCTCCGGCCATGCCCCGGCCAGACAAACGACAGCAGGTTCTCCAGATCACGGGCCCCGTTCGGAGCCGGAGTTCCCGTGAGGATGAGACGTCGCCGGGTCAGCGGCCCAAGCGCCATGCAGGCACTTCCGTACTTTCCCTGAGCCCCGAGCTTCATCCGATGCGCCTCATCGAGAATGATCATGGAAGGCGCACCCCGCAGCCAGGTTGCCAGCGAGGCCAGCGACCTGTCGAGACGCTCGTAATTGACGACCAGGATCTCGGCACTTCCTTCGGGGGTCTTCCCCATGACAGCGGTCCGCGGGGGCTCCTTGAAGCACAGCTCGCCCTCAGTCAGCCACGCCTCGTAGGCCGACTTCGGGCTGACAACCAACAGCCGGCGGACTACGCCACGTTCACGCATCGCTGCGTATACCGCCAGCCCGACCCGGGTCTTTCCAGCCCCAGGAACGCTGAAATTGGCCCCGTGCTGCAGCGACAAGAGCTGACCGATGTCCCGGCGCTGAAACTCCGTGAGGTCGGCACGCCACGTCGGCCCCAGCGCCGACTCCACAGCGCCGCCGGCACCCCACTCCGTGTCCGAGCGAGGTGTCTGAAGTTGCTGCTCAGCTTGATAGGCATCATCCAGTACCTCTCCGACCAGGGCACTCAACTCATCGGCCCAGACAACGGACTCGGGGTGCGGCCAGTCAGCGAGGACGTCGATGCCTACCAGGAAATCATCGAGAGTCAGCTCAAGGGCAAGACGATCGCGCAGTCCGCCGGGGAATCTGGCTGCAAGCCGGTTCAGGTCGCTGCGGCACTGCTCGCTCGCACGCAGCACGGCTTTGGTCCGCGTGACGTCAAAGCCGATATGCAAGGACGATTCTGCAGTCGTCATGGTCACGCCTGTCCCTGCCGCACCGCGTCACGCAGCCACTCGACGCCCTCGCCAGGCACTTCGATGGTTTGCGTGGTGGCCTGGGCCAGCTTCTTCAGGGTGGCCTTCAACTTCAGGACCGCCTCGTCCAGTACCTCCTCGTCCAAGCTGCGGGAAGCACTCGCCAGCACCATGTCAGTAATGCACTGTTCGATGTCCTGGCAGGCATCGTTGAGGCGGTCGGGGGCGGCCTGCTTGCGCTTGCGGACACGAGCGTCCTTGCCGGCAGGCTCAAGTGCATCCTCGACAGCCTTGTGCGCCGCTTCGAAGACAGAGGTGGCCGCGTCCAGTTGGGCGGAAGGCACCTTCTCCTTGGCCCGGACTACCGCCTTCGCTCGGAGCACCGAGTCAGTGAAGGAACGAGCCGCTGCCACCTGGGGCACCTCTGCCTTAACCGCACGGTTGATACCGGGGATCATTCGCGCGGGGCCCGCAGCAGGAGGCGCCTTCAGTTCGTCTGGCAGCCGATGCTCCAAGTAGCGTCCCCGGAAGTCGGCTTCAATGAGACGGACGTCAGTCTTGGAGAAGTTCATCACGATGGCGGCTAGACGGTTCTCCTTGAGCAGCTCGGCCTTCTGCGCATCAGCCTTTGATTCCTTGGCGTAGGCGCGGTGTACCTCCCGCAGCCTCTCCTGCGCGTCCTCGAAGTCCAGTAGCCGCAACTGCACGTCGCCGGCCGAAGACCTGTCGCTCAGATCCCGGAGGCAGGCAAGCACCCAGAGGTCCTGTTCTGCTGTTGATTCCCTGATACGGAAGTCCCTAGCGACCTCCTTGAGCGGGCGGCCCGACTCCACCTGCTCATCGATCGTAAGGAGCCTGTTGATGTACGAATAGGGCCGCCGGGTGTCATGGCGGAGCTGAAGGGAGAGTTCGACCCTGTTGATGTCTGCCCAGGTGCAGGAGTCCGGCAGTACAGCCACTCGGATGTTCTCGACACCCAGCTCGCGCAGGGCTGCCGCCCTGGTGTTGCCGTTGACCAGGATGCCCTCGCGGGTAATGAGCCCCGGCTCGTTCTGCTTGAAGTCAGCAAGGCTCTGCTTCAGCGCGTCGAAATCCTTGTCTCTCTTGGACGGATCAGAAGGTTCCGCTTGGAGCAGGTGCTGAAGGTACTTCTGGCTGTCTTCACTCCAGGGGTCCTCATCAAGCCGGCGGTCAAGCTGGGGGTCGTAGCTGCGCTGTGCCCTGATCCGGTGAGTCCCCGGGTTGTAGTAAAGCGAGTTCACCGGCATGTCGATGACCTGTACTACCTGCGGCTTCGTACGCCACTCGATCGTGAGGGTCTCCTGAAGTCCGGTGCCTGCAGATACGTCGCTGAGACGCTGCTCCACGACATCGCGGTTCTTGGCGGCGTACGGCGGCAAGCCGAAGTCTCCGTCGTTCTTGATCACAGCTCGTTCTCCTCTGGCTGGCGAAGGGTCTGACTGGGCCCATGGTGGGGCTGCTGCCGGCAGCAGCCCCACCATGGCTGTATGGATGGAACTTCAGGCGGGGGGCAGACCAAGGGACTCGCGGACCTTGTCACGCGCCTCCGCCGGCAGCGTGCGGAAGTCCGCCCACACCCGCTCCACGACGCTGAACTCTCGCTCGTCAGCCGAGACCCAGTCCTTGAGAGTCTGCAACTGCAGCCCGCCGAGCTTCTGGACGCGCTCGAGCACGTCGGCGAGATCTGCTTCCAGGGTGCGGCCGCCCACGCGGCAGCGATTGCATTCTGCGATGAGCTGCACCGGCGCAGTGCCGTCGGGCAGCTTCACCTTCCGACGGGCAATGTCGATCTGCGCGGTCTCGAAAGTTCCGGAGTAGGTCTGCCCAGGCGTGATCCCGCACGACCGGCAGCGGTTGCCGTCACGGGTCAGAGTCGTCCGCCGCTGAGTCTCCGTGATGACCGAGCCGCTCTTGGTGGCCTTGCCCGGCTCCCAGACGGGCTGCCCCGCCGCGACGAAACGCAGCTGGTGCTGGCTCAGGCTCGCGTCCTCCCGGTGGGTATCGATCTTCCACCCGTGGTCGCGCAGGTCACGCACCCTGCGATCGGCCTGGCTGATGCCAGGGAAGGCGGCCTGGACCTCCTCCTTGGTGAAGGTGCCACCCTCCTGCACAACAGTAAGCAGCCACAGCGCGGCCCTCTTCATCGTGCCGAGCTTCTTGTTCTCCCACGACGGCAAAGTCATCCACAGCCCCCAGCTATGTCAGATACACGGCAGTCCCGGACGCCAGTCCTCTGGCACCCCTCGCTGACTCCGCCACTCTGGCTGCTTGACGACCCATCACGCCAGGTTCTGCAAGCTTTCGAGGGCTTATGGAAAACATGCATACGCTGCTGAAATCTGTCCCTGTCGTACACAATTGGTGATCAACGCCGCCCTGACGACGAACGGAAGCAGTGCGTGACGCCGAAGCCGAGGACATGGAAAGAGCTGCCGCCCGGCATCACTGCCGCGCACAGGGCGTTAGTGACAGCGCTGCGCGAGATCCGGGAGTGCAGCACTCGGACGCAGGCCGACATCGCCAGGGACGCTCACCAGGAGCCGACCACCCTCTCCAACCACCTGAACGCTGGCCGCATCCCCGAGGAATCGCTTCTCCGCGGCTTCTACGCTGCCGTGGAAAGGGAGACCTCGGGCAGGCTCCAACTGCCGCACACCCTGGCGTCCCTTCTTGATCTCCGCATGCACGCCAAGATGAAGCACTGCGCCTGCTGCTCCGTGGGTTATCCGGCCGCAACCGCAAGCACCCAGTCGGAACCCGAGCAGCCGGCTTCGCGCAGTGTCAAGGAATCCGACCTGGTGCGGGCGCGGCGTCTTCGCCAACGTGCCCGGCACGGATTTCCGATCCCCCGGGAGGGCCCCGGGGTGCCGGTCCCCCGCAGGGAGGGGGACCGGCACCCCGCAGATGCGGCAGAGCTCACCTGGTCCGAGACTGGCGTGGTGGCCCGGTACCTTGCCGATGGCCAGAAGCGGGACGCTGGCTTCCTGCTATGGCAGGCGGGCGCGTCCTATTCGGCCGCGGAAATCGTTGTGGCCGTCGGCTCCTGTCGCGCGGCCGGGCTGCACGATGCCGTTGAGGCAATACTCATCAATGCCGCAGAACGGCCGGACAGACAGGCCGTCTTGAACATCGCGGCAGCACTAAACGATGCCGGCCGGCACGACGATGTCACGTTCATGCTCGCTGCGGCGATGCACGCCGAGGGCTAACCGGGAAGGGGAGCCGGGATCGAAGTCTGCGTTGACTGCCGAGGCGCCGAGCCCGGCTGCACTCGTATCAACGGAGCTCATAGACCACCGGGTGAACCTGCGCACCTGTCTGCCTTCAGACGCGCGAGCCGGCAGCGAGCGCCGTGAAAGCTGACCAAGCACGCAAAGAGATCGTCAGCCCGTGCCTCTGCGTGTCCTTCGAGTCCCGGATCAGTACGGCCTCGGGACGCACTGCGATCTCGACGCAGTTGTCGCCGCCGCCTCCGCTGTAGCTACTTTTGAACCAGGCCGGTTCCACGGTGCTCATCGCCCTCCTCGCATCCGCTGCAACAGGCTTGTCGTGGCCTGATGGCTCAGCGCCTGCGAGCGCATCTTGCCATAGCGCTGCAGCATGTAACTTGCGGCTTCCGGATCGCTGATGAGCATGCTAGTGCCGTGTCCTTCGACGTAGCCAGCCCATCGGTGATCGGCTGTTTCTGCAAGGTACATCTCGCCTTCGAAGCCCGCGTGGTCCTCCTGGACCAGTGGCATCACCTGGAGTTCAACGTTGCGGTACCGTCCCACGAGGAGCAGGTGATCGAGAAGGCTGTTCGTCACGCCCACACCACCCAAGCGCCGCTCCAGTAGCGCTTGTTCGATGATGAAACTGAACGTGGTGTTCGGGCGCTCGATGAGGAGCTGCTGGCGCGCCAGTCGAGCCGATACCTGACGTTCGCACTGCTCCTGGGTGAGTGGGGGCAGGTGGCGCTCGAAGAGGGCCTGGATGTAGGGCTCAGGCTGCAGCAGGCCGGGGATGACGCGGCACTCGTAGGCATAGAGCGATGTCGTGTCCTCTTCGATGGACGCCCACTGCAAGAACCACGAAGCCAGCCCCACCTTCCGCGTCAGGCTCTTCGCCGCCGCCGTCAGCACCCGTGCCGCCGTGGCCCCCAGCACCTCCTCCGAGCGGTCCAGCAAGTCCCGCGGCGGGTAGCGCTTGCCCTGCTCGATCTTGGCGATGTACGCCGCCGAGTACTGCACCAGAGGCGCGAACTGCTCCTGTGTCAGGCGGGCTTCGTCGCGCAGGGCCTTGAGCACCGCCCCGAACGTTCTGAGGCTGTCGGACAACTCGGGCTCGCCGCAGCCCGCGCCGCCCCCGCCCCTGACACCGCCGTTGTCCGTCACCATTCGCGCCCGCATCTCCCCGTGCCGCACTGAGCCATGCTCGACCGGACCCATGGTTACGCAACGTGACTCGCCCAGTCCAGCGCGTGAACCAGTACAAGCCGATCTGTATCGGTGCCGTGCCTGCCGCCGGGGCTCACATCTCCGCAGGCTGGTCGCATGCCAGCCCCTCACACCCAAGCGCCCGTCACCCCACGTGTGTTCGCCCAGCGCTTCTCCGCCACCCGGCGCGGGGCACGCCTCGCGCGCCTGCTCGCCGCACTTCAGCTCGTCGAGTGGGGGTATCCGCGCGGTTCGGAGCACCACGACACGGTCACGATCATCGTCGCTGAGCTCGCTGCAAACGCCGTGCTGCACGGTCTCGTCCCCGGCAGGGACTTCGCCCTGTTCCTCGCACACGACGACGGCAGGGGCGTCATCCGGGTCGAGGTGTCCGACACCCATCCCTCCCGGCCTGCCCATGACCTCCGGCCGGCCCACGTCCCGCCGGCCCTCGACGAGGACCACGGCCGTGGCCTGGTCCTCGTCGACGCCCTCGCCGCCCGCTGGGGTGTCCGCGACCGCCTCGGTCCTGGCAAGACGGTCTGGGCGGAATGCGCACTCCCCACGAGACCAGGTACGCCCCGGCACGGAGAGCCCTCCGGCTCAGGAGCGGAAGCCGAGGCCTTGGGAGGCTGAGCCCTGGGAGGCTGAGCCTCAGCGGTAGTCCTCGGCGGATCCTTCCTTGCCGCCGTAGAAGACCTCCTCGAAGTACGCCCAGGCGTCCGGCCGGCTGCCGTCCACGTCCGTCACCCCGTACACCCTGGCGAGTTCCCCGCTGGACGTGGACTTGCCGTTCCACCGCTTCGCGCGGTCGGGGTCGGTGGCCAGCGCCACGAGCGTCCGGGCCAGGTATCGCGGGGACTCCGCGATCGCGAACGCGGGCTCCTGCGCAATCGCGTCACGCCAGTTCTCCTCACTCACACCGAAGTGGGAAAGCATCTGCTCCGAGCGCAGGAAGCCCGGCGAGACCGCGACCGCCGCGCCCCCGTACTCGGCCAACTCCTGTCCCAGCCCGAACGCGAGGCGGATCGGGGCGTTCTTCGCCAGGTCGTAGTACATGTTCTCCCGGTAGCGGCGATTGGAGTGCGCGGTGCCATCGGTGACCTCCACGTGCAGCGGCGCGTCGGAGCGGATCAGCAGCGGAAGCATCAGCGCCGCCGTGATCACGTGCGATCGCGCACCGAGTTCCAGGATGCGCAGGCCGTCAGCGAGCGGTGTCTCCCAGCTCTTCTTCCCGAACACCGAGGTGGCCAGAAGGTGCTCACCGCCCCACAGATCGTTGACGAGGATGTCGAGCCGCCCGTGCTCCCGGTCGATCCGCTCGACGAGGGCACGTACCTGGGCTTCGTCGAGATGGTCGGTAGGAACCGCGATCCCGACGCCGCCCGCTGCTGTGACCAGCTCGGCGGTCTCCTCGATGGTCTCGGTGGTCCGGCCGACCTCGCTGGCCCGGGCCCGGGTGGTACGGCCGGTTACGTACACGGTCGCACCGGCCCTGCCCAGCTCCACGGCCTGGGCCCGTCCCGCCCCGCGCGTAGCACCCGCCACGAGCGCGACCCGCCCCGCGAGTGGACCCGCCGGGGCAGCGGCCTGCGGAATGTTCGGAGTGTTCCGGGTGGTGTTCTCGTTCGTCATGCCATCCATCGTTCATGGAAAACCCGACAGACCGTGTCACCTTTTAGAGGTTTCCTCACGTGGCAAGTTCCGCGAGCTCCCACCACGAGTAGGTAGGCCCATGGCAGGCTCATGCCGCATGATCGATGAATTCGCGAAGAGTAACCTGCACGGGAGACTGCGGCGGGACCGCGAGGCGCTGCTCTGGAAACTCGACGGCTTGTCCGAATACGACGCCCGCCGACCTTTGACGGTGACCGGGACCAACCTCCTCGGCCTGGTCAAACACGTGGCCAGTGTCGAGGCCAGGTATTTCGGCGAGGTCTTCGACCGGCCGTCCCCGGAACCGCTGCCCCGGTGGCAGGACCACGACGGCAGCGATCTGTGGGCGGCTGAGGACGAGGCGCGCGATCAGATCGTCGAGTCCTACCGGCGCACGTGGGCACACTCGGACGCGACGATCGACGAGCTTGCCCTCGACGCACCCGGCCACGTCCCGTGGTGGCCGGAGCCCTATCGCGACACGAACCTGTTTGCCATCCTGGTCCACGTCCTCGGCGATACCAACCGGCATGCCGGGCACGCCGACATCCTGCGCGAAGGCGTCGACGGCCGAACCGGGATGCGCCCCGAACACGAGACACAGATCGACGAGGACGCCCGTACCGCTTACTGCGCGAAGATCGAGCAGGCCGCCAGATCGGCCGCATCAGGCAAGGCATAGAAGGCTGTCCCACGTAGCTCGATGTTCGAGCGCGTCAGCCAGACGGGCCCGCCCGCCCGCTCGGCGGACACTCGTGGGCGGTCCCCGCCGGTCCCGCTTTCCCCGGTACGCACGAAATCCCCGCTCCGCAATTGCCGGACGGGGATTTCCTCACGTATATTGGATGTTTCTGTGCGCCCACAGAAAAGGCCCCACACCGGGGGCCACGAGAATCACCTTATCCGGCAGGGAGCGGTTTTGTCAACTCGCGAAAACGTCGAATTGCAGAAGGAGCAGGAATTCGTCGACCGGCTCTACGACCGTGTCGACGCGCTTCGCGGGGACACCGCGCAGGGCGTCGAGGAGGCGCTGACCCCGGTCGGGAACGGCCTGCAGGCCCGCCTGGAGCGGGACGTGCTCGTCTCCGAGCGCTCAGGCCTTCTGGCCGCCCTCAACGCGGTGGACGGTTCCCTGTGCTTCGGGCGCATCGATCTTCTCGACGGAGCCGCGCACCATATCGGCCGTATCGGAATTCGCGAGGACGACACCGAGCACACCCCCCTTCTGATCGATTGGCGCGCGCCCGTCGCCCGGCCTTTCTATCTCGCCACCGGACATACGCCGATGGGGCTGCGCCGGCGCCGGCACATCACCAGCGAGGGCCGCACGGTGACCGAGCTGCACGACGAGATCCTCGACCTCGGGGACGACGAGCGCAGCGGCTTCGAGGACCCGACCGGTGACGCCGTGCTGCTCGCCGCGCTCAGCTCCGCCCGTACGGGCCGCATGGGCGACATCGTGCGGACCATCCAGGCCGAGCAGGACCGCATCATCCGTGCCCCGCACCGGGGAGTCCTCGTCGTCGAGGGCGGTCCCGGTACCGGCAAGACGGCGGTCGCCCTGCACCGTGCCGCCTTCCTGCTGTACGAGCACCGTGAACTCCTGGCCAAGCGCGCGGTGCTGGTCGTGGGCCCGAACCCGGCGTTCCTGCGCTACATCGGTGAAGTGCTGCCCGCACTCGGTGAGACCGGCGTCATGCTCGCCACGCAGGCCGAACTCTTCCCCGGCGTACACGCCCGGGGCACGGACACCCCGCGGGCGGCGGCCGTCAAGGGAGGGGCCGGGATGGCGGAGGCGCTGGCCCTGGCCGTACGCGACCGGCAGGTGCTGCCCGAGCCCGGCGCCCCGATCGTCGTACCGCACGACGACGGTGACCTCGTCCTGGACTGGGAGATCGCCTACGAGGCCCGGCAGGTCGCCCGCGACACCCTGCTGCCGCACAACCTCGCCCGCCCGTACTTCGCGTTCCAGATCATCGACGCCCTCACCGCCCAGCTCACGGAGCGCATCGGAGCGGACCCGTACGGCGGTCCCAACTTCCTCGGCGCGGACGACATCGCCCAGCTCGGCAAGGCCGTCGCCGCGAGTGAGCAGGTGCATGCCGCCGTCGCCGAGCTCTGGCCGATGCTCACCCCCGAGGAGTTCCTCGCCGACTATCTCGCCGAGCCCGTGTACGTGGCGGAAGGGGAGGCCGACGCCATCCGGCGTTCTCCCGGCGGCGAGTGGACGCCGGCCGACGTGCCGCTCCTCGACGAGGCGGCCGAACTGCTCGGGTCCGACGACAGCGCCGCGCGGGCCGCCCAGGAGGCGGAGCGCCAGGAGCGCGTGGCCTACGCACAGGGCGTCCTGGAGCTGTCCCGGGGATCGGAGTCCTTCGAGTTCGAGGACGAGGAGTCCGAGCGCCTGGCCGCCCACGACATCATCGACGCCGAGCGGATGGCCGAGCGGCAGGAGGAGGCCGATCACCGGAGCGCGGCCGAACGCGCAGCCGCCGACCGGACCTGGGCCTTCGGTCACATCATCGTGGACGAGGCGCAGGAGCTGTCACCGATGGCGTGGCGGCTGCTGATGCGCCGCTCTCCCACCCGCTCGCTGACGCTCGTCGGCGACCCCGCGCAGACGTCCGAGGAGGCGGGTGTCGGGTCCTGGGAGAAGATCCTGGAACCGTACGTCGGCGACCGCTTCGACCATGTGCGGCTGCGGGTCAACTACCGTACGCCCGCGGAGGTCATGGACCTGGCGGCCAAGGTCGTCCGGGCCGAGGACCCCTCGTTCGAACCGCCGGGATCGGTGCGTTCGACGGGTGAGCAGCCGTGGACGCGCGAGTCCGGAGCCGATCTGGCCGGTGCGGTGGCGCGTGCCGTCGCCGAACTGACGCCCGAGGAGGGGCGGCTCGCGGTGATCGCGCCGCGTGCGCTGCACGAGGAGATCGCGGCGCCGCTCGACGGCGTCACGGCCGGCGCGGAACCCGACCTCACCCACCCCGTGGTGCTGCTCGGCCCCCGCGAGGCGAAGGGCCTGGAGTTCGACAACGTCCTGGTCGTGGAGCCGGGACGTTTCGGGACCAGCGATCTGTACGTGGCGCTGACCCGCGCGACGCAGCGCCTCGGCATCGTCCACCGGGAGGAGCTGCCCGGCTCGCTGCGCTGACAGGGCGGTCGGCTCTCATGTCCAGCCCCGGCGCTCGTGTCTCGGCACCCGTATCCCGGGTCCCGAGCTCCGGGCGTCCACTTCACACGTTCGGGGAACCACGTTCGGGGGACTCGGAACGCCTGGTTCGCCCGGAGCTTGAGCTTCGGGACCCGGGCGTCGGGATGCGGGATCCGGGATTCGAGCGCCTTCTTTATCCGGGGGGAAAAGAAGGTTCAGGAAAACCTCCCCGACCTCCCTGACCCGTCACGGCCAGCAAGTATGACTAATCGTGAGCAACTTGCGGCGGAGCGTCGCGACTGCCTACGGTGCGAGAACCAAACGACCCCGACACGGTGTTGGTCGCACCAGGCCGGGGTCTCACCGCAAGATCTCCGAAAGCGATCCCGTGGTTACCCAGCACAGTAGCTCCGCCCTGCGTCCCCCTGCATCCTCGAAGCCGTACCCGATGGCCAAGCCCGGCTACGGCAAGCGCGCGGCACCCGGACAACCTCCCAGCCGCACAGCCGACTTCGCGCTGCTGCCCGACCGTGAGCGCTACGTCGCCGGTTTCATCGACCGGCTCCCCGACGGCGCCGCGATGGACGTCAAGAGCCTCGCCAAGCAGCTGCCGCTCTACGGCCAGCAGGCCGTGGGCTCCGCCTTGAGGTACGTGGCCGCCGCGGGTCATCTGCGCCGCGTGCGGTGCCTGGTGAGCGTGATGGGCCAGTTCCGCTGGGTGTTCAGGACGTTCTGGTCGCGCACCGCACGCACCAACGAGTGGTGGGCCACCGCTGTCGAGAGCCTTCCGGGCGTCATCAAGACCGTCGTCACCGGAGTCCGGGACTTCGTCGGAGGCCTCGTCAGCGAGCCGCTCGGCGAGCCCGTCGAAGGCGAAGACGTCCCGCGAGCCGATGCCCCCTCCGGTCCGGACGCTCCCGATGCCACTGCCGTCCCCGCCGGGCCCGCCCCCACCAGGGCTTCCGGCTTCTCGGATCCTCCGCAGGAGGCAGCCGTGACGACCGCCTGCGCCCCGCCGAGCACGCCGTCCTCGCGCGCCTCATCACTCACGCCTGACCTTCCGGCGCCAGGCCTGGCCTCCCCCGCCGCCGTGCCTGTCCCTCCCGCGCCGCCGCAGCAGCGGACTCCCGCCTCCGGTGGGCATTCCACGGCCTACCTCGCGCTGGCGAACCTCGGTCGCATCGACTCACGGCTGCCCCTGTCCGCCGCCGACTGCGCGGTCCTGGAGGGCCTGGCTGCCGGGTGGCTCGCGCGCGGTGTGAACACCGACTACCTCACTCAGGCCCTCACCGCAGGGCTCCCGCCCCAGGTGGACTCGCCCGTGGGCTTCGTACGCCGCCGCCTCACCGACAAGATCCCGCCGCACGTGTCCGCCGCCCCGGATCCGGCCGCACCCGGCGCGCCTGTGCGCCCCGTGCTGGTCGAATGCGCCAAGTGCGCCGCACCGGGCCGCCCGGAAGCACTCCCCGACGGCCTCTGCCGCCCCTGTCGCACCTCCGCTCAGGGAGGAGCAGCAGCAGGAGGAGCGGCGCCCGAGCCTGCGCTCGGCCTGCCGAGCGAGCGGGACGTGCGCGCCTTCGCCGCCGACCTTCGCGTCCTGCTCAAGTCCCCCTGAGCAGAGGCGTTCTACCGCGTCGCAGGGCGACGCGGTGTGCGACCCGAGCCCTGGAGGCCGGCGGCCGGTCCAGGGCTCGACCGGCCGCGTCAGCGGGCTCGATATGTCCTGACGCCCCCGACCTCGAAGTCATAGACGTTCCGGTTGATGCGGAGGCCGTCGACCGCGCCGATCCACATGTTGTCACGGCCCTTGCCCACCGCGGCCGTGAGGATGGTCGCTCCGGCGCCGCCGTCGTTGAGCGCTGCCTGCATCTGCTGGAGGGAGCACTGAGCAGCCTGGTTGCAGGCAGGGGCCTCGTTGCCCGTGAGGTACCAGTAGCCGGACGAGGTGGCGTCGATGAAGCCGCTCCAGCGGTTCGTCACCGGCGAGGCATCCGGTACCCACACCAGCGAGGAGTAGTTGTCGCCCGGAGCCGTGGCCAGGTTCGGATCGATCTCGAACCTGATGTTCGGCATGTTCCCGGGGCCCCCGTAGTCCACGTTCTCCCCGGTCTGGAAGACGTGGAACCCGACCTGCCGCAGGCCCTGCACCGGGTCCCCGAAGAAGTCGACCTCGTTGCCGAAGTCGACCTTCTCGCTGGGCGGGCTGAGCGTGGTGGCGTTGTCCGCCACCTCGATGCCGAGACTGCCCCGCCCGTAGGGCGGCGCGGCCGAGGGACCCGTGACGCCGAACGAGCCGAACGGGCCGTTCCGCAGCTCGGCGACGGGAGAGCCGATGGTGTTACGGGCGATCACGCCCCAGTAGTCCGAGTAGCGCGCGTGGCTCCCGTCGTTTCCCTCGCGTCCGTCGTCCCCGTCCGCGGCTGCGGCCGTAGGCCCGGTAATCACCGAGGAGACGATCGCGGCCAGGGCTGCGACCGCGAGGGCACGGCCTCGGGTCGCACCGAAGTGAGTGCTCACACTCATTTCCTTTCAGGTAGGCGCAGGGCACTCTGCGGGCGCAGGTGCCTCAGCGCGGCGCGCCCACCGGACATGACCGTCAGTGAGTGCGCACTCACCACATAGGGGTATGAACACCCATCACGCAACGGATGATCCAGCGTGCCCGTCACTCCCCGTGTCGCATATGCCCGTCGCATCGCCGCCAGGGCGTTGCGCCGGCTCCGGTGCGCAGGCCGGGCCGACGGTAATCACCGCCGGGGCATGCGGCACCCATTGGAGGGCCGTGCGGCCTCGGGGCGCAGCGCCGGACGGCCCTCCTTCATGGCTCAAGTGGCGATCGGCGAGGCTCATCGCCACCCGACCGCTTCGGGCACAGGATGTCGGCTCACCGGCCCTGATCACCGGCCCCGCCCGGGTGGGGCTGAGAAGGTGCTGCAATGCCCTCCTTGCCCCGTATCGCCCCGATGCTCGCCACCCCGGGCCGTCTGCCGTCCGCAGCCTCCGACGACCAGTGGGCGTACGAGGTCAAGCAGGACGGCCAGCGCGCCATGGCCTACGCGGAGGGGGACGGAACGCTCCGGCTGCTGGCCAGGTCGGGCGCCGACATCACCCCGGCCTATCCGGATCTGGCCGCGCTCGGGGCCGCGCTCGGCGGCGTACCGGCGGTGCTGGACGGCGAGATCGTCGCCCTGGACAGTCAGGGGCGCGGCGACTTCGAGCGGCTGCAGTCGCGGATGGGGCTCTCGGGGTCCCCGCAGAAGGCCGCCCGCATGGCCCAGCTGGTCCCCGCGCACCTGGTGCTGTTCGACGTGGTGTTCCTGGACGGGACGAGCCTGACGGCCCGGCCCTACGCCGAGCGGCGGGCGACGCTGGAGGCTCTGAGGCTCGACGGGCCCCACTGGTCGACGCCCGCGGTCGTCGTCGGGCACGGCGAGAGCGCACTGGCCATGACGCGGAAGGCCGGACTCGAAGGCGTCATCGCCAAGCGCCTCACGTCGGTGTACGAGCCCGGGGTCCGCGCCCGCACCTGGATCAAGATCCGGCACGTCCGCACGGTCGACGTGATCGTCGGCGGCTGGGTGCCGGGACGAGGCCGGCTCGGCGGTCTGCCCGGCGCGCTGCTGGTCGGCGAGCGGCACGCGGACGGGCTCCGGTACGCCGGCAGCGTCGGCACGGGGTGGAGCGACGCCGAGCGGACCCGGCTCGCGGGACTGCTCGACGTGGCCGCCGTCGACACGTGCCCCTTCGACGAGAATCCGCGGGTCGCCGGCGCCCGGTGGGTGCTGCCCCGGCTGGTCGGCGAGGTGGGCTACTCGACCCGTACCAAGGCGGGGCGGCTGCGCCATCCCTCCTGGCACCGGCTGCGTCCGGACCTCGCGCCGGACGACGTCGGCCGAGGAGGGCCGTAACCCGGCGGATTCCCTCAGCAGGCAGGTCCGCGGGAACGGGTCAGGAGGCCGTCCGCTTCCTCGCGGCCGTCTTCCTGGCCGGCTGCTTCTTGGCCGTGGCCCTCCCGGAAGCGGTCTTCTTGGCAGTGGTCTTCTTGGCAGTGGTCTTGCGGGCGGACGTCTTCCCGGCGGCCGCCTTCGGGGACCCCGACGCGGCCTTCTTCCGGGCCCGGGGTTTGCCGGGCGTCATCTCGTGCACGGTGGCGTCCTCGCCCCGCGTCTCCTTCGCCGCCTTCACCGAGGCGTTGAGCGCGGCCATGAGGTCCATGACCTTCCCCGGCTCCTCCTCGCCCTCGCCGCCTGGCTCGGCCGGAAGGGGCTTGCCCTCCGACTTGGCCGCGATCAGCTCTTCCAGGGCCTCCCGGTAGCGGTCGCGGAAGCCGGAGATGCCGTCCAGGGCCATGCTGTCGGTGAGCTGCACGGCCCGTTCGATCTCGTCCTCGTCCAGCTCCGTCTCCCGGGGGGCCAGGGATTCGGGGCTGCGGATCTCGTCCGGCCACCGCATGGAATGCAGGACGATGGCGTCATCCCGTACCCGCAGGAGCCCCAGCCGCTCGCGGTTGTGCCAGGCGAACTTCGCCACGGCGACCTTGTCGCTGCGCTCCAGCGCCTTGCGCAGCAGGGTGTACGGCTTCGCCGCGACCTGGCCGTCGACCGCGAGGTAGTAGCTGTCGCCGATCCGCACGGGGTCGATGCTGTCGGCGTCGACGAACGCCACGATGTCGATGGCCTTCGCCGTCGGCAGCGGCATCCGGTCGAGTTCCTCGTCCGTGACGGGCACGGTCCGGTCCTTGGCGATCTCGTAGCCCTTGCCGATCTCCTCCTGCGTGAGGACCTCGCCGTCGAGCTCGCACACCTTGCGAGTACGGATCCGCCCCATGTCCTCCCGGTGGTACTGGTGGAAGGAGATCGAGTGGTTCTCGGTGGCGGACACCACCTTGATCGGGATGGTGACCAGGCCGAAGCTGATCGCTCCGGTCCACAGGGGCCGCGGCATCCGGTTACCTCCAGACCCCCCTGGTGGCTTGGCCGGGAGGCGGACCGGAGCGCCCGGAAGGGAGAACCGGCCCGAGAGGGCCTGGGCGCAGCCGGGCCACCGCCCGTAAACCGATACTCGCGCCCCCGGTCCCGGACCGCATGTGGATCACCGGTCGGCGGCGGAGCGCGCCGGCCACCGGACCGGAGAGCTGGGCGGACCACCGGCCCGCCGCGGAGCGGGGTCACCCGGCGGCGGGGCCGGCCGCGTCGTTCAACTACGCCTGGCACGCCTCCTCGTGGGCCTCCCGCCGCACATCCGCGATGGCGCCACGAAACAGGGCACTCAGAAACAACCCCTGTTTCATATCTGCTTGATACGCGCTATAAATGAGCAACTTCGAGCATTTCTCGCCTGGTTTCACGCATCCGCCCTCGCGAAGGAAGCCCATGCCGCTCACATCCACCGGTGACATCACCCACGGCGCCCGCACCGGTGCGGCCGGCATCGGGGCGTTCAACGTGGTGCAGATCGAACACGCGCAGGCCATCGCGCGCGGGGCGGAGACGGCCGGGCTGCCGGTGATCCTGCAGGTCAGCGAGAACACCGCCCGCTATCACGGCACCCTCGAAGCGATCGGGCTCGCCTCGCTCGCCGTCGCGCGGGCCGCAGACGTGCCGGTGGCCGTGCACCTCGACCACGCCGAGTCGGCCGGGCTGGTGCGCGAGGCCGTCCGGCTCGGCTTCACCTCGGTCATGTTCGACGCGTCGAAGCTGCCCTACGACGACAACGTGGCCGCGACCCGGGAGATCACCGACTACTGCCACGGCCAGGGGGTGTGGGTGGAAGCGGAACTGGGCGAGATCGGCGGCAAGGACGGGGCACACGCCCCCGGTGTGCGCACGGATCCGGACGAGGCCCGCGCATTCGTCGAGGCCACGGGTGTCGACGCCCTGGCCGTGGCCGTCGGCAGTTCCCACGCGATGCTGACCCGCGACGCCGCCCTCGACTTCGCGCTCATCACCCGACTGCGCGACGCGGTGGGCGTCCCGCTCGTCCTGCACGGCTCCTCGGGTGTCGGTGACGAGGGCCTCGCCGAGGCGATCGTCGCGGGCATGACGAAGGTGAACATCTCCACCCACCTGAACAAGCTGTTCACGCGCGCCGTCCGCGGCTATCTGGACACCCACGCGGACGCCGCCGACCCCCGCGCCTACCTCGGCCCGGCCCGCGACGCCGTCGCCGCGGAGGTGGCCCGCCTGCTTGCGCTCCTGGCACGCCCCGGGCGATAGGGTTCGCTCCGAGCAAGGAGGACCAGGTGGCGGCGCACACACGATGGACCCGGCTGCTGGAGATCCTCGGCGACCAGGGCCACCTCGACGTACTCGAAGCCGCCGAACAGCTCGACTGCTCCCCCGCCACCGTCCGCCGCGACCTGGACGAACTGGCCCGGCAGAACCTGCTGACCCGCACCCGGGGCGGCGCGGTGGTGAGCACCGTCGCCTACGACCTGCCGCTGCGCTACAAGGCCGCCCGCAGGGCCGACGAGAAGCAGCGCATCGCGAAGGCCGCCGCCGAACTCGTCCCGTCCGGCTCCACCGTGGGCATCAACGGCGGTACGACGACCTCCGAGGTGGCCAGGGAGCTGGCCGTACGGCCCGAACCCGCGGGCGGCGGCACGGCGTTGACCGTGGTGACCAACGCGATCAACATCGCCAACGAGCTCGCGGTCCGTCCCCAGGTCAAGATCGTCGTCACCGGCGGGGTGGCCCGGCCGAACTCGTACGAACTCGTCGGCCCCCTGGTCGACTCCGTCCTGCGCACCCTCGCACTCGACTACACGATCCTCGGCGTGGACGCCATGCACCCGCGCTTCGGCGCGGCCACCCACGACGAGTCCGAGGCCGGGGCCAACCGGGCACTCGCCGAGTGCGCCGGCACGGTGATCGTGGTGGCCGACTCGTCGAAACTCGGACGCCGGGCCTTCGCCCAGGTGTGCGAAACCGGCGCGGTGTCGGTCCTGGTCACGGACCGCGACGCACCGGCGGACGTCGTCGAGGAGTTCACCGGCCTGGGCATCGAGGTCCTGCGGGTGTGACCCGCGGGTGTCCCGTCGGCCGGGCCGTCGGGCCTCACGCGAGGGTCCGGCGCGGGCTCTCCCGGGCTTCAGCGGTAGTCCTCCGGGTGGCCCTGCATCCAGGTGTTGACCCGGCCCCTTGTGCCGAGCAGCAGGCCGCGGTGCTTCTCCAGGTTGGCTGTGGAGAAGTCGCCGTGCAGCGTCGTGCGCAGCGTGCCGATCCAGGCGATGGGCTCCCTGAAGTGCTCGGGGCCCTGCTTGTCGGCCTTCATCGACTCGTCCAGTCCCCCCAGCTCCTCGTTGACCCGGCCCAGGAAGTAGGCACAGTTGCCGTCACCGGGCGTGCAGCCGTCCATCAGGGTCGCCTGGAGTCCGGCGAACGCGTCCCGCACCAGTGCGGGCCCGGCGGGACCCGTCTCGACGGCCTGTGCCGCCCCGGTCGGGACGGGCTTCGGTGACGCTTCGTCGGCGGCCGCCTTCGCCGCGACCGCGGCGGACGGATCCACGTACGGGACGTCGCCACCCGGCCCGTCGGTGGTGGTGGCCGCGCCGCAGCCCACCAGGCTCACTCCCAGGATCACAGCCGCTGTCGCGGAACGCAGGCCGGTACGGATCGGCATGAGGCCCCCCTCGTCGATTGGTCAGGACCCTATCGCTCCGGGCCGGTCAGCCCTCCACCAGGCTCTGCAGCGCGGGGGCGTAGAGGTCCGCGAGGTGCTCCGGCGTCGCCCGCGCGCCCGCGCCCTCCCGGTGCAGGCTGAGGGTGGCACCCAGACCGATGAGGTGGCCGGCGATCAGTTCGGCGCGCAGGGCCCGCTCACGGCCTGGGAGCCGCGCCGTCAGGCGTTCGGTCACCTGCTCGTGGAAACGCACACGGAGCAGGGAGCGCTCGTCGTGGTTGCCGAGGGAGAAGACGACCCGCAGGAGCGGGTCCCCCTTCTGCTCCCTGCGCCGACGGACGAGCATCAGCACCATGTGGCGGCCGAGCCCGTCGAGCGGGGCGTCGAAGAGCTCCTCGGCGGCGGGACCGAAGTCGGCGACCGTGTTGAAGAGTTCCTCCTTGCGGCCGAAGTGCTTCACCAGGAGGGACGCGCTCACCCCCGCATCGGCGGCGATGCCCCGGAGGGTCACCTCGGCGTACGGCCGCTGGGTGAACGCGCGGCGCGCGGCGAGCAGGATCGCGTCCTTGCCCGTGGCGGCCGCGTCCGGCGCGGTCGGTGCGGTGACTCGGGCGGTCATGCGCCCTCCTGGATAGGCATCGTCCGCGTACGGCCGCTGCTCCTGCGTTTACCTCCAACCTTACCGCTGCCGCCGGGCAGGCACAGTGTCACGCCGAGCGCCAGCAGTGCGGCGCCGCCCGCGATGAGGAAGACCATCTGGTAGGCCCCGAGAGTCGGGGCCTCGCGGCCTCCTGCCAGAAACGTCAGGTTGGCCAGCACCGCCGCAACCGTGGCACTGCAGAAGGCCTGGCCGATCGACCGCATGAGGGTGTTCAGGCCGTTGGCCGCGCCCGTCTCGCTCACGGGGACACCGCGCATGACAAGCGCCGGGAGCGCGGAGTACGCGATCGCCGTACCGGCCGCCACGACCGTGGCGCCCGCGATGATCAGCCCGAGGCTGTGACTGGTGAAGTACCGCACCACATAGCCGACGGCGATGATCCCGGCGGCCAGCGCCAGGCTCGTCCTCGGGCCGTGCTTCGCCGAGATGCGCGCCGATACCGGCGAGAGCGCCACCATCGTCACACCGCCGGGCAGCAGGCACAGTCCGCTGACGACGAGCGAGGCGCCGAGGCCGTAGCCGGTGGCCTTCGGCTCCTGCACCATCTGGGCGGTGACCAGCGAGTTGGCGTAGAAGGCGAAGCCGATCAGCAGCGCGGCCACGTTGGTGAGGAGCACGGCGGGCCGGGCCGACACCCGCAGGTCGACCATGGGAGTGCGCACCCGGAGCTCGTGGACCCCCCAGACAAGGGCGATCACGACCGCGGCGGCGAGCAGGCCCAGGGTCCGGACCGACGTCCAGCCCCAGCCGCCTCCCTGGGTGACGGCCAGCAGCAGGCAGACCAGGGCGGCGGTCAGTCCGAGCGCGCCGAGCACGTCGAACCGGCCACGGGAGCGCAAGGGGGACTCCGGTACGAAGCGGAGCACCAGGGCGATGTCTATGAGTCCGATCACGCCGGAGACCCAGAACATCGTGTGCCATTCGAAGTTCTCGATGACAACCGCTGCGACGGGCAGCCCCACGGCCGCACCGATGCCCAGGGTCGAACTCATCAGCGCCACGGCCGACAGCACCCGCTCAGGCGGGAGTTCGTCGCGCAGGATACTGATGCCCAGGGGCACGACGGCGATGGCCGCGCCCTGGAGCGCGCGCCCGGCGATCAGCAGGCCGATGTGGGAGCTGACCGCGCACAGCACGGAACCGACGACGAGGACAACCAGCGACGCGACGAGGACGCGGCGCTTGCCGTACATGTCGCCGATCCTGCCCAGCACCGGGGTGAACACCGCGCCGGTCAGGAGGGTCACGGTGACGAGCCAGCTCGCGGCCGCCGGGGTCGCGCCGGTGAGCCCCGGTATGTGCGGGAGCAGCGGCACGACGATCGTCTGCATGATGGCGACCACGACGCCGCAGAAGGCCAGGATGCCGACGGCGAAGCGGGGGTGGTCCGGGGCGGGCGCGGATGCGGGTTCGGTCATCGGATCTCCGTAAGCAGAGGGGGGTGCACAAGCGTTCACCCCTCAGGGTAAACGCTTGTGCACCCCCCTGGCGACAGCCGGCCGGACCGGGCCCGGGCGACCCCTTACGGCACTTGCATATACATGCACGAGCATGCATACTCTTCCCATGTCTAAGGTTCTCACCTCCCTGCCCACCGGTGACCGCGTCGGCATCGCTTTCTCGGGCGGCCTCGACACGTCCGTCGCCGTCGCGTGGATGCGCGACAAGGGTGCCGTCCCGTGCACCTACACCGCCGACATCGGCCAGTACGACGAGCCCGACATCGCGTCGGTGCCGGGCCGCGCGAAGGCCTACGGCGCCGAGATCGCGCGCCTGGTCGACTGCCGGGCGGCACTGGTCGAGGAGGGCCTGGCAGCGCTCGCCTGCGGCGCGTTCCACATCCGCTCCGGCGGCCGCGCCTACTTCAACACGACGCCGCTGGGCAGGGCCGTCACCGGGACCCTGCTGGTCCGGGCGATGCTCGAGGACGACGTACAGATCTGGGGCGACGGCTCCACGTTCAAGGGCAACGACATCGAGCGGTTCTACCGCTACGGCCTGCTGGCCAACCCCCACCTGCGCATCTACAAGCCCTGGCTCGACGCCGACTTCGTCACCGAGCTCGGCGGACGCAAGGAGATGTCCGAGTGGCTCGTCGCCCACGGCCTGCCCTACCGCGACAGCACGGAGAAGGCGTACTCCACGGACGCCAACATCTGGGGCGCCACCCACGAGGCGAAGACGCTGGAGCACCTCGACACCGGGGTCGAGACCGTCGACCCGATCATGGGCGTCCGCTTCTGGGACCCCTCGGTCGAGATCGCCCCCGAGGACGTCACGATCGGCTTCGACCAGGGCCGGCCGGTGACGATCAACGGCAAGCCCTTCGCCACCGCCGTCGACCTGGTGATGGAGGCGAACGCCATCGGCGGCCGCCACGGCCTGGGCATGTCGGACCAGATCGAGAACCGCATCATCGAGGCGAAGAGCCGCGGCGTCTACGAGGCCCCGGGCCTGGCACTCCTGCACGCCGCCTACGAGCGCCTCGTCAACGCCATCCACAACGAGGACACCCTCGCCCACTACCACAACGAGGGACGGCGCCTCGGCCGGCTGATGTACGAGGGCCGCTGGCTGGACCCGCAGGCCCTCATGGTCCGTGAATCCCTTCAGCGCTGGGTCGGCTCCGCCGTCACCGGCGAGGTGACCCTGCGGCTGCGGCGCGGTGAGGACTACTCGATCCTCGACACCACGGGACCGGCCTTCAGCTACCACCCGGACAAGCTGTCGATGGAGCGCACCGAGGACTCGGCGTTCGGCCCCGTGGACCGGATCGGCCAGCTCACCATGCGCAACCTCGACATCGCCGACTCGCGCGCCCGGCTGGAGCAGTTCGCGAGCCTCGGCCTCGTGGGCACCTCGCAGCCGGCGCTGATCGGCGCGGCCCAGGCCGCGGCGACCGGACTCATCGGAGCCATGCCGGAGGGCGGCGCCCAGGCGATCGCCTCGCGCGGCGAGGTCTCGGGCGACGACGAGCTGCTCGACCGCGCCGCGATGGAGTTCGGCACCGACTGACCGGGCGGCCCGGGCACCGGGCACCCACCGGCCGGCCGGACACCGGCGCGATCACCCGCCCGCAGACCGGCCCGGCCGCAGTGCACCGAGGACCCGAGAACTATTCTCGGGTCCTCGGCACATGCCGGCAGCAGGCCGGCACCCGCGAGATCGAAGGTGGCGGCAATGGCGAAGGTCCCGACAGCGGCAGTGGCGGCGAGCGGTCTCGTCGGCGGGTACGGAATCGCCCGATGGACCCGGAAGCGCCAGCTGGGCGGCGTCGCCCTGGCCGCCGCCGGCTCGGTGGCGGCGTACGGCTGGAACAGGCAGGCCGGGCCCCGCGCGGCCACCGCCCTGACCGTCGCCTACGTCGCCGCGTTCGCCGGCTCGCACCCGCTGGCCAAGAAGGTCGGCGCCTGGCCCGCCGTGTTCACCGTGGCGGGCGGCATCGCCGCCGCGTCCTGGGCGGTCACCCGGCGCAACGCCTGAGACAGCACACGGCACCGCGAAGAAATCACCCGGGCGCACAGAAAATCCGTGCCAGGGGATTGAACACGGACGCCGCCGGGTGCGTACTGAACAGCAACTCCCCGCGTGACCCGGGGGCGTGTCCGTACGACAGGACGGGCACGCCCCCGGTCAGCCCCCCAGCGCCTGTGACACGGAATAGATCGCCAGCCCGGCCAGCGCGCCGACCACGGTGCCGTTGATCCGGATGAACTGCAGGTCGCGGCCGATGTTCGCCTCGATCTTCTTCGACGTCTGGTGGGCGTCCCAGCCGGCGACGGTGTCGCTGATGAGCGAGGTGATCTCGGTGCGGTACGTCGTGACGACGTACGCCGCCGCGTCCTCCAGCCACCCCCCCAGCTTGGCCTGCAGCCTCTCGTCCGTGGACAGTCGCGCGCCGAGGGACATCAGCGAGGCCCTGGCCCGCAGCCGCAGTTCACTGCGCTCGTCCTCGGCGGCCGCGAGGATCATCGAGCGCACGGACGACCAGGCGGACGCGATGACGTCCTGCACCTCACCGCGCCCCAGGATCTCCGACTTCAGACGGTCGACCCGGGCGCGGGTGTCGCTGTCCGTCTGGAGGTCGGCGGCGAAGTCCGTCAGGAACCTGTCGATCGAGCCGCGCGCCGGATGCCTGGGCATGTCCCGCATCTCCGTGACGAAGCGCAGCAGCTCCTTGTAGACCCGCTCCCCCACCCGCTTGTCGACGAAGCGCGGGGTCCAGCCGGGCGCCCCGCCCTGCACCGCGTCCATCACGGAGTCGCCGTGCAGCACCAGCCAGTCGTGCGCCCGTACGCAGACGAGGTCGACGACCTTGCGGTGCCCGCCGTCCGCGACGATCCTCTCCAGCATCTTGCCCATGCCCGGGCCGACTTCCGCGGCCTCCGCCCGCCGGGTGATCGCCTCCCCGACGACCGCCTGCACGTCGGAGTCCCGAAGCACCGTCAGCGCGCCCCGCAGCGCCGTGGCGAGCTCGGCCGTGACCCGGTCGGCGTGAGCGGGCTCGGCGAGCCACGTCCCGAGGCGCGCACCGACCCCCAGAGCGTGAATTCGGTCACGAACGACGTCTCCGGAGAGAAAATTCTCGCCCACGAAGGAACCGAGTGACTCCCCCAACTGATCCTTCTTGGTAGGAATGATGGCAGTGTGGGGGATGGGCAGGCCGAGCGGGCGCCGGAAGAGCGCCGTGACGGCGAACCAGTCCGCAAGCGCACCCACCATTCCAGCCTCGGCAGCCGCTGCGACGTAGCCCGGCCAGCCCCCCACTCCCGAGTTCTCCGCCCACGTGGCGAGGACGTACACGAGCGCGACCAGGAGGAGCAGTCCCGTGGCGGTGGTCTTCATGCGGCGCACGCCGCGCTGTTTCTCCTCGTCGGCGGCCGTGTACGCGAACCCGCCCAACGGCAGCCCGGACGGCCGGACACCGGGCGCCGCGGGCGGCGCACCACCAGGATCCGCCCCCCGCCGCCCGGCCTCGATGCCCGGCGGCGCGCTCCCCGGCCGCCCGGGGCCGTGGCCGCCCGGCCCGGATCCCGTTCCCTGCCCCGCGTCCTGTTCCATGCGCTCCACCCGTCCGCGTACGCGTCACGCCGTGCCGTACGCATTGTCCCTACCCCACCTACTCCCGGGCCGCATGACGAGTTCCCCGGGGGTCGCCGCAACATGAGAACAACTCGAACACCATCCCGAACGCAGGACTCTGCGCCGGGCAGCACACCGCAAGGAGAAGCACCGCAGATGCCCAGGCGCCAGGGGTACACCCTGCTCATCGCCCTCGTGGCAGGCACCGCCGCCCTCGCCGCAGCCGTGGCGTTCGGTACGTCGCTCGTGGCGGCGCAGCGGACGGCACCGTTCACCGGATCCGAGTCGCACGCGGCGTCCCGCAACCAGGCCGCCCCGGCGAACACCACCGGCACCTGGGTCGCCACCTGGACCGGAGCACCCGTCAGCGCCGAGCCGAACTCCACCCACGGCTACCCCGGCCGCACCATCCGGAACACCGTGCACACCAGCATCGGCGGCGACGCGGCACGCATCACCCTGTCCAACCTCTTCGGCGCCTCCCCGCTCGTCGTCGACCAGGCGACCGTCAACACCCGACGGGTGACCTTCCGCGGCCGGCCCACCGTCACCGTCGCCAAGGGCGGACAGGTCGTCAGCGACCCGGTCGTCGTCCCCGTCGCCCCCGACGCCGATCTCGTCGTCACGCTGCGCACCCCGTACGCGGCCGGGCCCGTCACCCAGCACCCCAACACACACCAGACGTCGTACCTGGCCGACGGGCACGGCACCTGGAGCACGACCCGGTGGCGCTACCTGACGGCCGTCGACGTCCACAACAACGCCTCACCCGGCGCGATCGTCGTGATCGGCGACTCGCTCACCGCGGGCAGCGGCTCCACCACCGATGCCAACAGCCGCTGGCCGGACGTGCTCTCCGACCGGCTGCGGCACCGCTACGGCGTGGCCAACCAGGGCATCGCCGGCAACCGCGTCCTGCGTGACAGCCCGCTCAGCTCCCATGGCGTGAAGAAGCTGGGCGGGCAGAGCGCGACGCGACGCTTCGAGCGCGACGCGCTCTCCGTCGCCGGAGCGAAGACCGTCGTCATCGCGCTGGGAATCAACGACGTGCAGCAGGCTCCCCAGGAAGTGGACGCCCGCCGCATCACCGCCGGGCTCCGCGCACTCGCCGAGCGGGCGCGCGACCGGGGACTGCGGGTCGTCGGGGTGACGCTGACCCCCTTCCAGGGTTACGCCAGCTGGACACCCGAGCGCAACGCCGTACGCCTGGCGGTCAACGAGGAGATCCGGTCCGGCGGCATCTTCGACGCCTTCGTCGACTTCGACCGGGCGGTACGCGACCCGTACGCCCCGAACCGGATCCTGCCCGCCTACGACTCCGGCGACCATCTGCACTTCGACGACGCCGGCTACCGCGCGCTGGCCCACGCCGTCGACCTCGACGAGGTCGACGGGACGCCGAAGAGCGACATGCTCTGACGGGGCGGGAGGCCCGGCGCGGCACGCCCTGCCGGATCCTGCGAACGGGCTGCGGCAAGATGGCGGGACACGGGCCCCGGGTCCAGCGGACGGGCCCCGGCACGGACGGCGGGGCTCAGCCCAGCTCCTTGCGCCCGTCCCCCGTGTCCGGCTTCCGAAGGCGCATCAGCCGCTCCTGCTCCAGCTCCTGCAACCGCCGCTTCTCCGCCTTGCTCCGCTTGCGCTCCACACCCACGCCGCCCATCAGCGCGAACCCGGTGATCCTCACCCGCGGGGAGTCCGGGGCCGGGTCCTCCTCCTCGATCTTGGAGTGCTCACCGAAACCGCCCATGATGCCGAGGCCGCTCACCTGGACGTCGAGGTCCGGCGGGACCGTCACCTGGATACCTCCCATGACGGTGAAACAGCGGATCACGACATCGCGCTCCGCGAAGTGGGCCTCCCGCAGATCGATCTCGCCGCCGCCCCACATCGCGAACGAGGTGAACAGCCGGCCCACCGTCCACCGGCCCTTGCGGCTGAAGCCGCCCCAGAAGGCGAAGGCCCCCGAGGACGTCGCACGCCCGCCGATCCGCGCAGGCCAGTCGGTGCCCTGCCCCGTCCGCGCGGCGACCGGCCCGGTCACCGGCCGGACGGGGGCACCCGGCACCGGAAGATCCCGGACGAGCGGCTCCAACTCCCCGTGGGTGCGCGCCCGGTAGGTGGCGTCGAGCCGCTGCTCGAACTCGTCCATCTCCAGCCGGCCCTCGGCCACGGCCTCCCGGAGGGTCTCCGCGACCCGCTCACGTTCCGCGTCGGAGGCACGCATGTCGGAGTTTTCGCTTGTCATACCGCGCACCCTATAGAGCAACGACCGGGCGGGCCTACCGGCTGTTCCGCCATTCAAGGCGGGTCGACGCGCCCCGTCGGACGCGCTGCCTCCCGGTGTGCGGTCGAATCAGGAAGCGAATCCGCCGTCGACGTTCAAGGTCGCACCGCTCACGAAGTCGGCCTGCTCACTCGCCAGAAAGGCCACGAGACCGGCGACATCGTCCGGCACCCCGTTGCGTCCGACCGGGGTGAGTGGCAGCCAGTGTTCCGCAGCGTCCTGGCTTACGGCATCCGTCAGGATGGAGCCGGGCTGCACGGTGTTGACCGTGATTCCCCGTGCGCCCGGTTCGCGCGCCAGACCTCTGGTGAATCCGGCTACGGCGGACTTGCACATGTTGTAAACCGCGACTCCCAGGGCACCAGGCGGCTGCCGATCCGCCATGATGCTCCCGATGTTGATGATCTTACCCCCCTGGCCGAGATGCGCCACGGCACCCTGAGTGGCCACGAAAAGCCCGCGAAGGTTCACCCCGACCATGGTGTCGAAATCTTCCAGCGAATACGTGTCAAACGACCCGATGATGCCGGAGAACGCGTTGTTGACAAGAACGTCAAGGCTTCCGAACTCTTCGACGGCAGCGCCGATGGAAGCCAGGACCTCCTCAGGCTTCCCGCTGTCCGCTTTCAACGCAATCGCTGTACCTCCCGCGGACTTCACTGCCTCTACGACACCCTGCGCGCGACGCTCGGAACTCACGTAGGTGAACGCCACGCGCGCGCCATCCGCAGCAAGTCTCTTGACGATTGATTCTCCGATTCCGCGAGACCCACCCGTCACCAGGGCAACTTTCCCCTTGAGATGCAGAGTCACTTTCTGTCAGCTCCCTCACGAATGGCAACGCCGAGGCGAGTCCGAAGAAGAATTCCATCTTCACGTCCTCGGTACCGACGTTCCTGAACCGGTGTCGAATCCCTCGCGGCACGAAGACGAAATCACCTTCCGATGCCATGAAGGTTTTGTCGCCGTTCAGGAATTCCAACTCGCCCTTCAGGATGTAGAAGGACTCGTCGCTGCGCTCGTGAAGATGGGCGATGGGCCCGTTCCCCGGAGGGACCGTGGCAACCACAAAGCCCAGCGATCCATCAGTGTCTTTGGTGCTTACCTTGATCGTGTACTCATCACCGGCCACCCACTTGACCGGCCCCTCGTCGGCACGTACATGCAGTGCGCCGCTCTCGTAACCGCTTGAGGCGTTGAACATTCAATCCACTTTTGATTGACTCGTCAAGTGAATGGTTTGGGGAGGATCGAGATCCGGACACATTCGAAGATGAGGCAGGCCGCTTGAACCAGGTCAATACGCGACATCTATTGCCGGCCTCTGCCGAGAACCGGCCAACTCACTCACCGCCCAGGAGCAGAGTCCGACACGTACATCTTCGCGATGACGGACTCGATGTCCGGCTCGCGTACCGACAGGTCGACCAGCGGATAGTCCGCCGCGATACGCGCCACCAGCGGCGCCGCCGACGCGGCGGCCGGGAACGCGAGCCACTGCCGGGGACCCTCCACCTTCACCACCCGCACCGAGGGCTCCGAGGCCAGCTCGATCGGGGGGAGTTCACGTTCCAGGTCCACGACCAGCGTCCGCTCGCTCTCACCGACCTCGTGCAGCCCGGCGAGCGCACCGTCGTACACCAGGCGGCCGTGGTCGATCACCATCACCCGCTTGCAGAGCTGTTCGATGTCGGTCAGATCATGCGTCGTCAGGAGCACGGTCGTGGCGCGCTCCGCGTTCAGGTCCCGCAGGAAGCCACGCACCTTGGCCTTCGACACCACGTCGAGCCCGATCGTCGGCTCGTCGAGGTACAGCACCTCCGGATCGTGCAGCAGCGCCGCCGCGATGTCGCCCCGCATGCGCTGCCCCAACGACAGCTGCCGCACCGGCACCTCCAGCAGCTCGCCCAGGTCGAGGAGTTCGACACAGCGGTCCAGGTTCTCCCGGAAACGGCGGTCCGGGATCCGGTACATCCGGTGCATCAGCCGGTACGAGTCGCGCAGCGGCAGGTCCCACCAGAGGGTCGTGCGCTGCCCGAACACCACACCGATGCGGTGCGCCAGCTTCGTACGTTCCTTGGAAGGGTCGATCCCCGCGACCCGCAGCCTGCCGCCACTCGGCGTCAGGATGCCCGTCAGCATCTTGATCGTCGTCGACTTGCCCGCCCCGTTCGGGCCGATGTAGCCGACCATCTCACCGCGCGGCACCCGGAAGCTGATCCCGTCCACCGCCCGCACCTCACGCCGTTCACGGCGCAGGAAGCCCGTCTTCCGCCGTACGTCGAAGACCTTCTCGACACCGTCGAGTTCGATGAAGTCCATGTCGTCCACGTCCACTCCTCAGCTTCCCGTGCTGCGGTACGACCGCAGCCCCACTCGCCACACCAGACCCGCGAGCACCCAGGAGCCGCCCGCGACCACCGGCGGCAGGAAGGCCACCCACCGGGGCAGGTCCAGCGGGTAGTCCCGGCCCAGCACGTACAGCGCGGGCAGCCAGCTCACGAACGCCAGCGGCACGATGAACGTCACCCCGCGCACCAGGTCCCGCGCGAAGACCGACGGCGGATACTGCAGCAGCGTCGTCCCGCCGTACGTGAAGGCGTTCTGCACCTCCGAGGCGTCCTGGGCGTGGAACTGGAACGCCGCACCCGCCACGAACACGGCCCCGAAGATCGCCGCCCCGCTGAGCACCATCACCGGCAGCAGGACCACCTTCAGCGGAGTCCACACGATGTCCAGCGTCACCAGGGCGTACCCCAGCACCAGCAGCGCCTGCGAGATCCGGCCCAGCCTGCGCAGCGCGAACCGGTCCGCCGCCACCTGCGCCAGCACCGGAACCGGCCGCACCAGCAGCGTGTCGAGCGTCCCGTCGCGCACCCGCTGCCCCAGCCGGTCCACGGAACCCAGCAGGAGATCGCACAGCCCGAACGCGGTCGCCGACACCCCGTACAGCAAGGCGATCTCCGGCAGCGTGTAGCCGCCCAGCGCGTCCACGTGCGAGAACATCAGCATGATCGTGACGAAGTCGAACCCGGTCATCAGGAAGTTCCCGACCGTCGTCATCACGAACGACGCCCGGTACGCAAGCGTCGAGCGCAGCCACATCGCCACGATCAGCCCGTACGCGCGGACACCCTCGACCAGCCGGGACCGGTCGGCGAAGGCGACCTCCGCAGCCTCCGGCCCCGGCGCGACCACCGCCTCCACCTCGACCTCAGCCACCCTGCACCACCACCCTCCTGGTCGCGACGGACTGCAGCATGCGCCCGGCCAGCAGCAGCGCAACCGCCCACCCGGCCTGGAAGGCGTACGCCCTCAACAGGCCCCACCCCGTGTACTTGCCGAGGAAGACATCGGCCGGGACCTGGAGCAGCGACGACCACGGCAGCGCCCTCGCCACCTCCCCCAGCACACCCGGGAACAGCGTCAGGGGCAGCAGCATCCCGGAGAAGAAGAGCCCCGCCAGCATGGCCATCTGCAGCGCACCCGCCCCGTCCATCAGCCAGAACGCCGACAGTGCGATCAGGAAGCGCAGCGCGAAGCTCACCACCACCCCGAGCAGCACCGACACCAGGAAGGCCGGCCACGTCCACGGCGAGCCCGGCAGCGCCAGGTCGAAGGCCAGGGACCCCAGCACCATCGGCGCCACCCCGCGCCCCAGCAGATGGAACGCCGCCCGGCCCAGGTCTCCGGCCAGCCACCAGAACTGGAGGTCGGCGGGCCGGTACAGGTCGACCGCGATGTCGCCCGTACGGATCCGCTCCGTCAGCTCGCTCTCGAAGCCGCCGCCCATCATCGCGCAGGTCATCAGCAGCGCCTGACCCAGCCACACATACGTCAGGGCCTCGGACTGGTCGTAGCCGCCGAGCTGCGGCCGCTCGTCCCACAGGGCCATATAGGTGTAGGCGACGATGAAACCGAAGACGGTGTTCGTGAACACCCCCGCCACCGTCGCCGTCCGGTAGGTGGCGTACCGCCTGAATCCGCCGGCCGCTACCACCGCATAGAGCCGCACCGAAGCCCCTCCCCCACGCGTCATTCCGCCAGTCAGGACCAAAGCGCACGACGCTAGTCCATGGCGTCGTGCCGCCGCGACCCCGTTTCCGTGGAGGGATCCGAGGGTTATCGGTCCGAAAAGTGCACTATGGGATAATCATCCGTAGTCGAGGAGCCTCCACAGTCATGAGCCACGAGCCACCGCAGAACGGCGGAGACCCTGGTCAGCAGGGCTCCGGGGGCTGGACCCCCGGGGACCCCTCGACCCCGGCCGCAACCCCCGGACCGGCGCAGCCCGACGGCGCACAGGACGGCAAAGGGCGCACGAAACGCCCCAAGCGCCCCCGCCGCACGGGCTGGCGCAGAGCCGTACCCACCTGGCGCATGACCCTCGCCGGCTTCCTCTTCCTCGCCCTGGTCCTCGTCGGCGGATTCATCGCCGGCTACCAGCTCGTCGACATCCCCGCCGCCAACGCCAGCGCCACCGCGCAGTCGAACGTCTACCTCTACGAGGACGGCACCGTCATCGCCCGCGACGGCGAGATCAACCGCGAGAACATCCCGCTCCGCAAGATCCCCCGCACCATCCAGCACGCCGTACTCGCCGCGGAGGACCGGGACTTCTACTCCGAGGACGCCATCGACATCACGGCCACCCTCCGCGCCGGCTGGAACACCGCCACCGGCAAAGGCAGGCAGGGCGGCTCCACGATCACCCAGCAGTACGTCAAGAACTACTACCTCGGCCAGGAACAGACCATCGTCCGCAAGGCCAAGGAACTCTTCATCTCCATCAAGCTCGACCGCGAACAGAGCAAGGACGAGATCCTCGAGGGCTACCTCAACACCAGCTACTTCGGGCGCAACGCCTACGGCATCCAGGCGGCCTCCCACGCCTACTACGGCAAGGACGTCGACCGCCTCGACGCCGGCGAAGGCGCCTACCTCGCCTCCCTGCTCAACGCACCCAGCTCCTACGACGTCGTCGCCCACCCTGAGAACAAGGCCGCCGTACTCGCCCGCTGGAACTACGTACTCGACGGCATGGTCAAGCAGAACTGGCTCACCCCCGCCGACCGCGCCGCCATGAAGTTCCCCGTCCCCGGCAAGGTCAAGCCCGCCACCGCCCTCTCCGGCCAGCGCGGCTACATCGTCCAGGCCGTGAACGGCTACCTCGCCGCCAACCGGATCATCGACGAGAACACCCTCGCCACCGGCGGCTACCGCATCACCACCACCCTCCAGAAGAAGAAACAGCGCGCCCTCGTCGAAGCCGTCCAGGACAACGTCCTGGAGAAGACCAGCAAGGACCGTGCCGCCGACCGCAACGTCCGCGCAGGCGGCGCCTCCGTCGACCCCGCCAACGGCCACGTCGTCGCCCTCTACGGCGGCATCGACTACACGAAGCAGTACGTCAACAACGCGACCCGACGCGACTACCAGGTCGGATCCACCTTCAAGCCCTTCGTCCTCGCCGCCGCCATCGCCAACGGGTCCACCACCCAGAAGGGCCGCGCGATCACCCCCAACACCCGCTACGACGGCACCAACGAACGCACCGTCAGGAGCGCCACCGGATCCACCGGCTACTCGCCCGCCAACGAGGACGACGTCGACTACGGCTCGATCACCGTCCGCGAGGCCACCGACAAATCCGTCAACGCCGTCTACGCCCAGATGGCCCAGGACGTCGGTCCCGACGAGGTCAAGGACACCGCGGTCGCCCTCGGCATCCCCCGGAGCACCCCGGACCTCACCGCCTCCCCCTCCATCGCACTCGGCCCCGCCACCGCCAGCGTCGTCGACATGGCGTCGGCCTACGCCACCCTCGCCGACCACGGGAAACAGCGCCCCAGCACCCTCGTCGCCAAGATCAGCAAGAACGGCACCTCCCTCCCACTCCCCGCCAGGACCACCCGGCGCGCCATCAGCCGCGAAGCCGCCGACACCACGACCTCCGTACTGCTCAGCGTCGTCGACGGCGGCACCGGGACCGCCGCCCAAGGCGCCGGCCGGCCCGCCGCGGGGAAGACGGGCACCGCCGAGGAGGACAAGGCCGCCTGGTTCGCCGGCTACACCCCCGACCTCGCCACCGTCATCGCCGTCATGGGCCAGGACCCCGAAACCGGCGTACAGAAACCGCTGTACGGCGCCCTCGGCCTTGCCCGCATGAACGGTGGCGGCGCACCCGCCCAGACCTGGGCCGCCTACACCCGGGCGGCCCTGGAAGGCACCGAGGTACAGGACTTCGACCTGGAGGCCGACGAAGGCCCCGAAGAACCCGACCCGGACGAGAGTGCGGAGGAGGAGGACACGGAAGACACCGAGGACACGCAGGACACCGAGAAGTCCCCCGGCCCCCGCGAATCGCGCGAATCCCGCGAGGAGCAGGACGACACCCGCACCACCACCGAGAGCCCCCGCGCCCCGCGGTCACCCCGCACCGCCGACCCCGCCGACGCCGCCACCCCCGCCCCCCGACGGGAAGCGGCGGGACGGGAGCCCGGAGACCGCGAGAACCCCGGCGGCGACCCCGGGGCCCCCGCCGGCAAGCACCCGGACGGGGACCGGAACCGGCAGGCTGACGAGGCCGAGGAACGCGGCAGGCAGGCCGAGGAACACCGCAGGCAGGCCGAGGAACACGACCGCGACGACATGGCGGCCCCCCTCACCCCCGGCCGCACCTGAACCGTCAGCGCCCGGACGTCGCCTTCAGGCCCACCACGGCGACGAGCAGCAGACAGACGAAGAAGATCCGGGCCGCCGTCACCGGCTCGTTCAGCACCACCATGCCCAGCACCGCGGCACCCGCCGCACCGATACCGACCCACACCCCGTACGCCGTACCGATCGGCAGCGTCTTCGCCGCCTGCGACAACAGCATCATGCTGGCCACGATCCCCACACCGGTGAACACGCTCGGCCACAGCCGCGTGAACCCGTCGGTGTACTTCATCCCGATCGACCAGCCCACCTCGAGCAGACCGGCGACGATCAACAGAACCCAGGCCACGACAGCACCTCCACGACGGAACTCGCGAACAGAACGGGTGCGTCGTCTTTACGGAAAACCCGGTACGGCGCGTCTCGTCGGGGTCCAGCCACCGTAGCAAAGGGCAGGAAAAAGGCCTGGTGACAACCGTCACCAGGCCTCACGGACCAAACACCGCGCCCTACAGGTACAGCCCCGTCGAGTCCACCGAGCCCTCGAACCGGTCAGCGGCCACGGCATGCAGATCCCGCTCCCGCATCAACACGTACGCCACACCCCGCACCTCGACCTCGGCACGGTCCTCCGGGTCGTACAGCACCCGGTCACCGGGCTCGACCGTCCGCACGTTCTGCCCCACCGCGACCACCACGGCCCACGCAAGGCGCCGGCCGACCGCCGCCGTCGCCGGGATCAGGATGCCGCCGCCGGAACGCCGCTCGCCCTCCGGCGAGTCCGACCGGACCAGCACACGGTCGTGCAGCATCCGGATCGGCAGCTTGTCGTCGGTGTTGCTCATGCCGTTGTCGCTCACGTGCAGAAACCTACCTGCCCCGCACCGCACGACACGCCCCAGGGGCCGCCCGGAAACCGGCGCCGAACCCCGGCGCCCCGTGCGGCGCGGGACACCGGCCCTCAGCGCTTCCCGCGACTCTTCGACAGCGTCAGCAGAGCCACCGCGCCGACCACGACCACCGCCACCGGAATCACCCGCTCCAGCCGCGGCGAACCGTCCTCCGACACGAACTGCGCCCGCACGTCCGAAACCGAACGGTTCACCGCGACGAAAGCGCGCCCGGCCGTCCGGTCCACCGTCGACGCGACCTTGGCCTTCGCGTCACCCACGATCGTCTTCGGGTGCACCCGTACGCCGATCTCGTCCAGCACCAACGCAAGCTGCTGCCGCCTGCTGATGATGTCCGCCTCGATCTGCGCAGGGGTCCTCGTATCCGACACTGCGCCGCCTCCGTGGTCGTCGTCGGTAAGCCTTCATCGACAGTCTGTCAGCTCGACCGCCCCTACACCCGGCGGCACCCCCTATTACGCTCGGTGCGACACAGCCCGCGTGCCACTTGAGGAGAGCCATGAGCGAGCGACTGCAGACAGGCGACACCGCCCCCGCCTTCACCCTTCCGGACGCCGACGGCAAGGAGGTCTCGCTCGCGGACCACAAGGGCCGCAAGGTCATCGTCTACTTCTACCCCGCGGCGCTTACCCCCGGTTGCACCAAGCAGGCCTGCGACTTCACCGACAACCTGGAGCTGCTGACCGGCGCCGGATACGACGTCATCGGCGTGTCGCCCGACAAGCCCGAGAAGCTCGCCAAGTTCCGTGAGAAGGAGAACCTCAAGGTCACACTGGTCGGCGACCCCTCCAAGGAAACCCTGGAGGCGTACGGCGCATACGGCGAGAAGAAGCTCTACGGCAAAGTGGTGACGGGCGTCATCCGCTCCACGATCGTCGTCGACGAAGAGGGCAAGGTGGAGAAGGCCCTCTACAACGTCAAGGCGACCGGCCACGTCGCCAAGATCATCAAGGACCTGGGTATCTGACCCCGGTCCGGGGCGATCCCTGCCGAAGAGGATGTGACCGAGGTCGCAATCGGCAGCGAATTCGGTTTGCAACCGCCATGACCGCGCAGAAGCCTTTCCTGGAACACCGTTCGACGAAAGGAACCGGCCATGGCGGCCTCCGACCCCCACCAGGCGGCCGATCCTGATGCGGTCAAGCGGCACCCTGCGCTCTTCCGGGCCATCCGCAAGCGCCGGAACCCCCGGCTCCGCCGGACGGACATCACGGTCACCGACGACCAGGCCGTCAAGCGCGCGGTGAAGGCGGCATCGCTCGGTAACGCCATGGAGTGGTTCGACTTCGGCATCTACTCCTACCTCGCCGTCACCATCGGGCAGGTCTTCTTCCCGTCCGGGAACGACACCACCCAGCTCCTCTCGTCGTTCGCCACCTTCGCCGTGGCCTTCCTCGTACGGCCGCTCGGCGGAATGTTCTTCGGCCCCATGGGAGACAAGATCGGCCGCAAGAAGGTCCTCGCCCTCACCATGATCCTCATGGCGGTCGGCACCTTCGCGATCGGCCTCATCCCCTCCCACGGCACCATCGGCGTCTGGGCCGCGGTCCTCCTGATCTTCTTCCGGATGCTCCAGGGCTTCTCCACCGGCGGCGAGTACGGCGGCGCCTCGACGTTCATCGCCGAGTACGCGCCCGACAAGCGCCGGGGCTTCTTCGGCAGCTTCCTCGAATTCGGCACCCTCGCCGGATACGTCGGCGCCGCCGGCCTTGTCACCCTCCTGTACGCCCTCCTGGACACCGGCCAGATGGAGTCCTGGGGCTGGCGCATCCCGTTCCTCGTCGCCGGTCCGCTCGGCCTGGTGGGCCTCTACCTGCGACTCCGCCTGGACGAGACCCCCGCCTTCCAGAAGCTCGAAGGTGGCACGGCCCACGCCACGGAGGCCGCCGACCACGTCGAGTCCACCGCCAAGGGCGACCTGGCCAAGATCTTCCGCCAGTACTGGCCGACGCTGATCCTCTGCATCGCCCTGGTCGGTGCGTACAACATCACCGACTACATGCTCCTGTCGTACATGCCGACGTACCTCTCCGACGAGCTCGGCTACAGCGAGACCCACGGGCTGCTCATCCTGCTCGGCGTCATGGTCGTCCTGATGGTGGTCATCAGCAGGTTCGGCAAGCTCTCCGACCGCCTCGGCCGCAAGCCCCTGCTGATGACCGGAATGCTGGGATTCCTGTTCCTGTCCCTGCCGGCCTTCCTGCTGATCCGCCAGGGCAGCATCCCCGCGATCATCATCGGCATGCTGATGCTGGGCTTCTCCCTGGTCTGCCTGCTGGGAACGATGTCGGCAGCCCTTCCGGCCCTGTTCCCGACCAACGTCCGCTACGGCGCCCTGTCGGTCGGCTACAACCTGTCGGCCTCGATCTTCGGCGGCACGACTCCGCTGGTGATCACGGCCCTGATCAGCTGGAGCGGCACGAACCTCATGCCGGCGTACTACGCGATGGCGGCGGCCCTGGTCGGCGTGATCGCGGTGGCCTGCATGAAGGAGACCGCCAACCAGCCGCTCGCCGGTTCCCCGCCCTCGGTGGAGACGGAGCAGGAGGCGGCAGAACTGGTCCAGGCCCAGAGCCCGGAACCGAAGTTCTGACGCGCGTTCCTGACGGAGGGGCCCGTACCGCTTCGTGTGAAGCGGTACGGAACGGGAACCCGATCCGCCTCGGCGTACCCGTGCGGGACGTGATCCCGTTAGCATGGTCGATGGCATGCGGCCGTGTCGTAACTGGCAGCCGAGCGGCGTTTAGATCGCCGTGGGAGAAATCCCGTGTGGGTTCGAGTCCCACCGGCCGCACGGAAACCGAGAGGGGCCCCCGACCGAGGTCGGGGGCCCCTCTCGGTCTGCGGTGGTGCGGGACTCAGCCCACCAGCTCCCGCACCACCGGCACCAGCGCCCTGAACGCCTTGCCCCGGTGGCTGATCGCGTTCTTCTCCGACGGCGTGAGTTCCGCGCAGGTGCGGGTCTCGTCGTCCGGCTGGAGGATCGGGTCGTAGCCGAAGCCGTGCGTGCCGGCCGGGGTGTGGCGGAGCGTGCCGTTGAGGCGTCCCTCGACCACGCGTTCAGTTCCGTCGGGCAGGGCCAGGGCGGCGGCGCAGGCGAAGTAGGCGCCGCGGTGGGCCGCGTCGATGTCGCCGAGCTGGGCGAGGAGCAGGTCCAGGTTGGCCCGGTCGTCGCCGTGGGTGCCGGACCAGCGGGCGGAGAAGATGCCGGGGGCGCCGCCCAGCACGTCGACGCAGAGGCCGGAGTCGTCGGCGATGGCGGGGTGGCCGGTGGCCTGGGCCAGGGCGTGGGCCTTGAGGAGTGCGTTCTCGGCGAAGGTGACGCCGGTTTCCCTGACGTCGGGGACGTCCGGGTACGCGTCCGCGCCGACGAGGTCGTGGGTCAGACCCGCGTCGGCGAGGATCGCGTGGAGTTCGGTGATTTTCCCGGCGTTGCGGGTGGCGAGGATCAGGCGCGTCATGCGTCGATTATCGCCGCCTGTTCACGGGGGTCCCCCGCGGTGGTCGTCAGGTGACGGCCCGTCCGGTCAGGGGGTGCAGACCTTGCCGATCTCGGTGGCGGCGTCCGTGACGGGGGTGATGTCGGGGGTGGCGTCGCCCTTGTCGATGGAGGCGCGGACGTTGGTGACGCCGGCCTGGAGGTCGTCGACCGCCTCGCTGAGGTCGGCGTTGTCGGTGGTGTCGCCGAGGTCCTTGAGGTCCTTGTCGATCTGGTCCAGGGCTTCCGAGGCTTGCGTCGGGTCGTCGGACGCGTTGGATATGGCCTGCTGGAGGCTGTTGACGCTGGTGGCGATGGCGTCGGCGGTGCGTACGCAGTCGAGGGCCTTGTCGACGGCGCCGCAGCCTGCCGCGGCCGTGATGGTCAGCAGGGTTGCCGTGACGGCGAGTGCGGTGCGGTGGTGGCGGCGCGAGGCCATGATGCGGTCCCTCCCCGGAGCGGATACGTGGACGGGCGCACGGTTCGACCCGTGCGCCCGTACTCGTCACGACGCTGTGCGCTGCGCTTTTGGTTGCTTCTTTACTCGCCGAGTGTGCGGGCGAGTGCTTCTTCCTGGAGCTTGGCGAGGTCGACGCAGCCGGCGGTGGCGAGACCGAGGAGGGCGTCGAGTTCGGCGCGGTCGAAGGGCTGGGCCTCGGCGGTGCCCTGGACCTCGACGAAGCGGCCGTCGCCGGTGCAGACGACGTTCATGTCGGTGTCGGCGCGGACGTCTTCCTCGTAGCAGAGGTCGAGGAGGGGGGTGCCGTCGACGATGCCGACGCTGATGGCGGCGACGGTGCCGGTGAGGGGCTTGCGGCCGTGCTTGATGATCTTCTTGCCCTGGGCCCAGGCGATGGCGTCGGCGAGGGCGACGTAGGCGCCGGTGATGGCCGCGGTGCGGGTGCCCCCGTCGGCCTGGAGGACGTCGCAGTCGAGGACGATGGTGTTCTCGCCCAGGGCCTTGTAGTCGATCACCGCGCGCAGCGAACGGCCGATGAGCCGGCTGATCTCGTGGGTGCGGCCGCCGATCTTTCCGCGTACGGATTCGCGGTCGCCTCGGGTGTTGGTGGCGCGGGGCAGCATGGAGTACTCGGCGGTGACCCAGCCTTCGCCGCTGCCTTTGCGCCAGCGCGGGACACCTTCGGTGACGGAGGCCGTGCAGAAGACCTTGGTGTCGCCGAAGGAGATGAGTACGGAGCCTTCGGCGTGCTTGCTCCATCCACGTTCGATGGTGACGGGGCGGAGCTGTTCGGGGGTGCGGCCGTCGATACGAGACATGGCGTCGAGCCTATCGGCTGAGGACGCCGGGTCTGTTCGGGTGCACGGCAGACCCCGCTCCGAGCCGGTCGGGGGCGGAGCGGGGCCTGCGCGTGGGCTTCGGGTGGGCCGGTGGCGTCAGCCGGTCACATCATGTCTTCGATGTCGGCGGCGATGGGGTCGGCGTCGGTGCCGATGACGACCTGGATCGCGGTGCCCATCTTGACGACGCCGTGGGCTCCGGCGGCCTTGAGCGCGGCTTCGTCGACCTTGCTGGGGTCGTGGACCTCGGTGCGGAGGCGGGTGATGCAGCCTTCGATCTCGTCGATGTTCTCGATACCGCCGAGCCCGGCGACGATCTTCTCAGCCTTGCTGGCCATGTCCTTCTCCCTGGTTCTGTGCGTGCGTGGGGCGGCCCACCGTGGGTCCGTTTCGTCACGTTAACGCACGATTAGCCCAATTTCGCGGGCGGATATTCGCCCGGTCCCCAATGATGACGATCACCGGCACCCTGTCTTCCGGCAGAGCTCCGCACCGTATCGGAACTGGTCTACACCAGTTTCCAACGACCGCCAAACCAGGCTTGTTCCGGGAGGAAGCCGATGAGTTCGAGCGCGGCGGCAGTACCGCAGCGGCAGTGGTGGAACGGGCCGGTCCAGGGCTTGCAGAAGGTGGGCCGTAGCCTGCAGCTGCCGGTGGCCGTCCTGCCCGCCGCCGGACTCCTGGTCAGCCTCGGCAATCTCTTCGGCTCATCGCTGCACGGTGCCTTCTGGGACAAGTTCGCCAAGGTCCTCCTCAACGGCGGAGGGGCGATCCTCAACGGCGACCTGGGGCTGCCCCTGCTGTTCTGCATCGGCGTGGCCATCGGTTTCGCGAAGAAGGCGGACGGCTCGACCGCACTCGCGGCGGTGGTCGGGTTCCTCGTCTACCGAGGCGTGCTGACGGCGTTCCCGGTCGACGGGACGGTGACCAAGGCGCTGCCCGCCGGGACGCCGCAGAACCCGGGGGTCCTCGGCGGCATCATCATCGGCCTGCTGACCGCCGTCGTCTGGCAGCGCTACCACCGCACCAAACTGGTCGACTGGCTGGGCTTCTTCAACGGCCGCCGCCTGGTCCCGATCCTGATGGCGTTCCTCTGCGTGATCCTGGGGACGCTGTTCGGCCTGCTCTGGCAGCCGGTCGGTGACGCGCTGACCTGGTTCGCCAAGCAACTGATCGATCTGGGCGCCTGGGGTGCGGCGATCTTCGGGTTCGCGAACCGGCTGCTGATCCCCATCGGCATGCACCAGTTCCTGAACACCTTCTTCTGGTTCCAGGCGGGCGAGTTCACCGGCGCGGACGGGGCGACCGTCCAGGGCGACATCTCCCGGTTCTTCGCCGGGGACCCGTCGGCGGGCCAGTTCACCTCGGGCTTCTTCCCGATCTTCATGTTCGGCCTGCCCGCCGCCGCGCTTGCCATCGCGCACACCGCACGTCCGGAGCGGCGCAAGGAGGTGGCCGGACTCATGCTCTCCGTGGCGCTGACGTCGTTCGTGACGGGTGTGACGGAACCGATCGAGTTCTCGTTCCTCTTCGTCGCACCGCTGCTGTACGGGGTGCACGCCATCCTCACCGGCGTCTCGATGGGCGTCACCTGGGCGCTCGGCGTGCACGCCGGTTTCAGTTTCTCGGCGGGGCTGATCGACTACGTCGTCAACTGGCACCTGGACACGAAACCGTGGCTGATCATCCCGATCGGCCTGGTCTTCGCGGTGATCTACTACGTGGTCTTCCGGTTCGCCATCACGAAGTTCAACCTCACCACCCCGGGCCGTGAGCCCGAGGAGGAGGTCGAGGACCTCACCAAGGCGTAGCCCCGGGCCTGCCATGACCGAAGCCCCCCACCTCCCGCGCGGGAGGTGGGGGGCTTCGCGGCTGTTCCGGCTCTCGACAGCTCTAGACCTCGTACACCGCGCCGGGTGCCGCCACCTCGACCGGCCCCTCGTACACCTCGCGGGCATCGGCGAGGTTGCGTTCGGCATCCGTCCACGGCGGGATGTGGGTCAGGACGAGGCGGCCCGCTCCGGCGCGTGCGGCGTACTCGCCGGCTTCGCGGCCGTTGAGGTGGAGGCCCGGGATGTCCTCCTTGCCGTGGACGAACGAGGCTTCGCAGAGGAACAGGTCGGCGCCCTGGGCGAGTTCGGCCAGCGCCTCGCAGGCGCCCGTGTCGCCCGAGTACGTGAGGGCGCGGCCCTCGTGCTCGATGCGGATACCGAAGGTCTCGACGGGGTGGCAGACCTTCTCCGTACGGACCGAGAAGGGGCCGATCTCGAACGATCCGGACTTCAGGGTGTGGAAGTCGAAGACCTCGCTCATCGCGTGGTCGGACGGGGTGTCGGCGTGAGCAGTGGTCAGGCGCCGCTCGGTGCCCTCGGGTCCGTACACGGGGATCGCGGCCGGCCGGCCGCCGTCGAAGCGGTAGTAGCGGACGACGAAGTACGCGCACATGTCGATGCAGTGGTCGGCATGGAGGTGGCTGAGGAAGATGGCGTCGAGGTCGTAGAGACCGACATGGCGCTGCAGCTCGCCGAGGGCACCGTTGCCCATGTCGAGGAGCAGCCGGAAGCCGTCGGCCTCTACGAGGTAGCTCGAGCATGCCGATCCCGGGGAGGGGAACGAGCCGGAGCAGCCGACGACGGTGAGCTTCATGGAGCGTGAACCTCCGAGGCATGGGAACGGGGAGGGTTCGTGCGGTCCGTCGAGCGTAAGGCGCGAAAGAGCCGGTCGCTCCTCCATGGCCTGCCGTTGTGGGGGAACTCACCTGTGCTGTCACCGGTTCGATGGAAGACCGGGGGTCGTGGGGCGCGGGTACGGTCTGGGGATGAACACGTGGTGGTGGGCGGCACTGGCCGCCGTGGTCCTGCTGGCGCTCGTGGCGACGGTCTCCGATGCGCGGGGCCGGGGCGGGCGTGGTCCGCGGCGCCCGGGCGGGCGGACCCGGCCTCCGGGGCGGGCTCCGGAGCGGAAGAGGGGGCGGCCGCACGGCGAGCCGCGGCCCGGGGAGATCTGGTGGGCGGACGTGCCGTACGAGGACGGGCCCGGGTCGAAGGACCGGCCGTGTCTTGTGCTGTCGGTGCGAGGCGGCACCGCGGTCGTCGCCAAGATCACCAGTAAGCACCACGAGGAGCGGCCCGGGGTGATCGCGTTGCCGCAGGGTGCGGTGGGGGACGCGCGGGGCAGGCAGAGCTTCCTGGAGACGGGCGAGTTGCGGGACGTGGCGGTGTCGGGGTTCCGCCGTAAGGCCGGTGAGGTGGACCCGGGGCTGTGGGACCGGGTGCGCGACCTGGGGTGAACACACGGGAGGCGTGGGGCGGGGTCGTGCTCCCGCCCCACGCCTCCTGACGTCCTGGGTCCCGGTGTGCGTGCTGGACCTGTTCCCGTCGGGCCCGTGCTACGCCCAGAGCTGGCCGTGCAGGGTCTCGATCGCGGCCTCCGTCGTGGGCGCGGTGTAGACGCCGGTGGACAGGTACTTCCAGCCTCCGTCGGCGACGACGAAGACGATGTCCGCGCTCTCCCCCGCCTTGACCGCCTTCCGGCCGACGCCGATCGCGGCATGGAGTGCGGCGCCGGTGGAGACGCCCGCGAAGATGCCCTCCTGCTGGAGGAGCTCGCGGGTGCGGGTGACGGCGTCGGCGGAGCCGACGGAGAAGCGGGTGGTGAGCACGGAGGCGTCGTAGAGCTCGGGGACGAAGCCCTCGTCGAGGTTGCGCAGGCCGTAGACGAGGTCGTCGTAGCGCGGTTCGGCGGCCACGATGCTCACGTCGGGCTTGTGCTCGCGCAGGTAGCGGCCGACGCCCATGAGGGTTCCTGTGGTGCCGAGTCCCGCCACGAAGTGGGTGACGGAGGGAAGGTCGGCGAGGATCTCCGGGCCGGTGGTGGCGTAGTGGGCGCCCGCGTTGTCGGGGTTTCCGTACTGGTAGAGCATCACCCAGTCGGGGTGCTCGGCGGCGAGCTCCCTGGCCACGCGGACGGCGGTGTTGGAGCCGCCCGCGGCGGGCGACGGGATGATCTCCGCGCCCCACATGGTGAGGAGGTCGCGCCGTTCCTGCGAGGTGTTCTCGGGCATGACGCAGACGATGCGGTAGCCCTTGAGCCTGGCCGCCATGGCGAGCGAGATCCCGGTGTTGCCGCTGGTCGGTTCGAGGATGGTGCAGCCGGGCGTCAGCCGGCCGTCCTTCTCGGCCTGTTCGACCATGTGGAGCGCGGGGCGGTCCTTGACGGAGCCGGTGGGGTTGCGGTCCTCGAGCTTGGCCCAGATCCGGACGTCGTCGGACGGTGACAGCCGCGGCAGGCGGACGAGGGGGGTGTTGCCCACGGCCGCCAGCGGGGAGTCGTACCGCATCAGCGCATGCCGCCGGCGACGGCCGGGAGGATGGTGACGTTGTCGCCGTCGGTGAGCTTGGTGGAGATGCCGTCGAGGAAGCGGACGTCCTCGTCGTTGAGGTAGACGTTCACGAAGCGGCGCAGCTGGTCTCCGTCGACGATGCGCTCACGGATGCCGGAGTGGCGGCTCTCCAGGTCGGCGAGGAGGTCGGCGATGGTCTCCCCGCTGCCCTCGACCGCCTTGGCGCCGTCGGTGTAGGTGCGGAGGATGGTCGGGATGCGGACCTCGATGGCCATGGCGTGGGCTCCTGTCGAATGCGGGGAGGTGGCGTGGGGCGCGCGTGTGACGGCCCCCGCGCGGGGGTGGTGCGTACGTGGTGGCGCTCGGTCCGCGGCTCAGGCCGGGCGGTTCACGGGCAGGCCGCGGCCGGACACATCGCGCTGGACAGCCTGCACAGGTCGACGTGCAGCCGCGCGACGAGCAGCATGCCCGGCGTCTTGTCGCTCACGTCATGGGGAACCATGGGCTCATCGTATCGATTCCCCAACGGGAACCCGGAGTGTGATCCCACATGGTGGATGGCGAGCGTTCGCCGGCCGGACAGGCGGGTCGGGGCGGCGCTTGTGGCGCCGCCCCGGCGTGTCAGGTGGCGGTGGGGTACGCCTCCACGACCTGGACCTCTTCCTCGGTGATCTCGCCGTCGACGATGCGGTACGAACGGAACTGGAAGGGGCCGGCGTCGTCGGTGTCCGCGGTGGAGACCAGGACGTAGTGGGCGCCGGGCTCGTTGGCGTAGGTGAGATCGGTGCGCGAGGGGTAGGCCTCGGTCGCGGTGTGGGAGTGGTAGATGATCACCGGCTCCTCGTCGCGGTCGTCCATCTCGCGGTAGAGCTTCAGCAGGTCCCCGGAGTCGAACTCGTAGAACGTGGGCGAGCGCGCGGCGTTGAGCATGGGGACGAAGCGTTCGGCGCGGCCCGTCCCGGCCGGGCCCGCGACCACTCCGCACGCCTCGTCGGGGTGGTCGGCGCGGGCGTGCGCGACGATCTGGTCGTGGAGCGCCTGGGTGAGGGTCAGCATGGCGCCAGGATAAGCAGACGGGACGGGCCCGTACCGAGTGAGGTACGGGCCCGTCCCGATGCCGTGGAAATGGGGCCCGGGGAGGCCGCCTCCGAAGGTCAGCCCACGTTCGCCGGCGCCATCTCCTGGCCGTCGTCCGTCGAACCGACCGAGTCCGTCCCTCCGGTCTTGTGCCTGCGGACGTACTCGAGGAACGAGGTCAGTTCCCGCTTGACGAGAGGCGCCAGCAGGTACAGCCCGATGATGTTGATCACGGCGAGGGTGAAGAGCACCGCGTCCGCCATGTCGATCAGGGTCTGCAGCGTGAGCAGGGAGCCGGCGACCGCGAAGACCGTGTAGAGGATTTTGTAGGTGGTCTCGCTGGTCCTGGACCGGCCGAAGAGGTAGGTCCACGCCTTGAGTCCGTAGTAGCCCCAGGTCAGCACGGTGGAGACCGCGAACAGCATGACGGCGACGGTCAGGATGTGGGGGAACCAGGGCATGACCGTGGCGAACGCGTCGGAAGTGATGGTGACACCACCGATGTCCTCGCCCGAGCGGGCCTCGCTCCAGCTGGTGGGGTCGGCCACGACAATGGTCAGCGCGGTCATGGTGCAGACGATGACGGTGTCGATGAACGGCTCCAGCAGGGCGACCAGCCCCTCGCTCGCGGGGTGCTTGGTCTTCACCGCGGAGTGGGCGATCGGGGCGGAGCCGAGACCGGCCTCGTTGGAGAACGCGGCACGCTTGAAGCCGACGATCAGCGCACCGAGGATGCCGCCCGCGACACCCTCCGGATGGAACGCGCCCTCGATGATCGTGCCTACGGCGGCGGGCAGTTGGCTGACGTTGACGATGAGCACGGTGAGGCAGGCCAGGATGTACAGCCCGGCCATGGCGGGAACGAGACGGCTGGTGACGGAGGCGATGGAGCGGATGCCGCCCAGGAGTACGACGCCGACGATCGCGGCGACCAGCAGACCGAAGAGGAGCGCGCCGGCGGAGGAACCGACGGCTCCGTCCTCGCCGCCGGTGACCGAGACGAGCTGGGCGTAACTCTGGTTCACCTGGAAGAGGTTGCCGCCGAAGAGCCCGAAGAAGAGGATCATCGCGGAGGCGAGGACGGCGAGGAACTTGCCGAACTGCCCACCCCGGGTGCCGAACCGTTCGGCGAGGCCCTTGGGAAGGTAGTGCATGGGCCCGCCGGAGACAGTGCCGTCCGCGTGCACCTCCCGGTACTTCACGCCGAGGGTGACCTCGACGAACTTGGTGGCCATGCCGAGCAGGCCGCAGAGGATCATCCAGAACGTCGCGCCGGGACCGCCGATGGTCACGGCGACGGCCACACCGGCGATGTTGCCGAGTCCCACCGTTCCGGAGACCGCCGCTGTCAGTGCCTGGAAGTGGTTGACCTCGCCCGGTGCGCCCTTCTCGTCGAAGCGCCCCCGCACCACGTCGACGGCGAGGCGGAACCTACGGATCTGGATGAAGCCGAACCAGCCGGTGAAGACCAGACCGGCCACTACGAGCCAGGCGACGATCAGTGGAAGGCCGGTGCCGAAGACGGACACCTCGTAGAAAACGACTTTGCCCAGCCATTCGGCAATGGGTTCGAAGAATCCGCTGACGGCCTCGTCGATGTTCTGGGTCATGGAGTCAAGTGACATCTGGCTACCTCAGTGGCGCAGGGCTGTCCGCGCGTGGGGCGGACATAGCGGGTGCGGACTTGGAGTAAGCGCCGGTGTCCGATCGGCGTATGGGGGATGGCGGGTCCGTGGACGCGGACCTGCCCGTGCCAGGTGTTGTACTCCGGCGATCGGCCGGTACTCATCGGTGCGGCGAGGGGTGGTGCCGAAAAATGAGTTGTGAAGTAATACCACGGCACTGCCGGCCCAAAGTGTGACGCACGTCACGCCCATATGGGAAAAGTCGCCGTTCCGGGACTCTCTCCCGGAACGGCGACATTATCGTTATGCGGATTTGAGCGTCCGTTGAGCGACAGGACGTGGACGCCCGACGCGTCTATGCCATCAGTGTCTCGACGAGCGTTTCCTGGAGCGCACCGAGCCAGAGATAGGCCATCACCATCGGCTTGCGGGGGTCGTCGTCGGGCAGCCGGTAGAGCGACCCGTCCTGGCCCTCGTCCTCGTCCGAGACCTCGAGCCTGGTGCCGATGGTGAGCCGGAGGTCGTTGAGCGAGCCGAGCCAGTGGTGGCACTCGTCGCCGGTGAGGGTGAGCACGGCACCGCTGTCGGCTGCGGGCGCGAGCGCGTCGAGCGACCGGACGACGGCCAGGGCGTCGTCGCGCTTGCGGGTGCGCAGGTCGTTCTCGGTGAAGCGGCGGAACTCCGCGGACGCCTCGCGCAGCTCCTTGTCCTCGTCCCCGTAGGCCTCCGGGAAGAGCCGGGCCAGGGCCGGGTCCGAGGGCGGCTCGCTGGGGCCCTCGGCGAAGAGGGCGGCGAGGGGGTCCTCCCCCTCGGCCGGTTCGTCGCCGGGACCGATCAGTTCGAGCAGCTGGACGGCGAGGGAGCGCAGGATGGCGATCTCGACCTCGTCGAGCGCGACGGACGCGCCGCCGCCTGGGTTGGCCTCGAAGTGGCCGGCCATGGATTCTCCGATGGGTGGGTCGGACGGAGGGGGAAAGGGGCGGCGGCCGGTCAGTTCCGGTCCTGGGTCAGGGTGGCCCAGAGCCCGTAGCCGTGCATGGCCTGGACGTCGCGTTCCATCTCCTCGCGGCTTCCGCTGGAGACGACCGCGCGGCCTTTCTGGTGGACGTCGAGCATCAGCTTGTGCGCCTTGTCCTTCGAGTAGCCGAAGTAGGCCTGGAAGACATACGTCACGTAGCTCATGAGGTTCACCGGGTCGTTGTGCACCAGCGTCACCCAGGGGACGTCGGGCTCGGGGACGGCGAAGGTCTCCTCGGCCGATTCGGGACGTTCGATCTCTACGGGGGCAGCAACGCTCACCCACCCCATGCTGCCACCAGGGAGGGGTCGGCGCACAAACGGCGCCCCCATCTCGTCACTCTGACGAATAGGGAGTAGCATCCCCGGCATGAACTCAGCGGACCTTGGGCGACGGGTCGGTGTGCCGTCGACCGCGCTCTTCACCGACCAGTACGAGCTCACGATGGTGCAGGCCGCACTGAAGGCGGGCACCGCGGACCGGCACTCCGTCTTCGAGGTCTTCACCCGGCGCCTTCCCGATGGCCGGCGCTACGGCGTGGTGGGGGGAACCGGGCGAGTGCTGGACGCGGTGGAGAACTTCCACTTCGACGAGGAGATGCTCGCCTTCCTGCGCGACCAGAAGATCGTGGACGCGGCCACCGTCGACTGGCTGGCCGGCTACCGCTTCAGCGGAGACATCTGGGGCTATCCGGAGGGCGAGGTGTACTTCCCCGGCTCGCCGCTCCTGCGGGTCGAGGGCTCCTTCGCCGAGTGCGTGCTGCTGGAGACCGCGATCCTGTCGATCCTGAACCACGACTCGGCGATCGCGGCGGCCGCGTCCCGGATGTCAGCCGCGGCGAGCGGCCGGCGGCTCATCGAGATGGGCGCCCGGCGCACGCACGAGCTGTCGGCGGTGGCGGCGGCCCGCGCCGCGTACGTCGGCGGCTTCCACACCACCTCGGACCTCGCAGCGGGCTTCCGCTACAACATCCCGACCGTCGGGACGAGCGCGCACGCCTTCACCCTGCTGCACGACAGCGAGCGGGACGCCTTCCAGGCGCAGGTGGACTCGCTGGGCCGGGGCACCTCGCTGCTGGTGGACACCTACGACGTGGCCGAGGCCGTGCGCACGGCGGTGGAGGTCGCGGGGCCGGAGCTCGGCGCCGTACGCATCGACTCGGGTGACCTGCTGCTGGTCGCGCACCGGGTCCGGCAGCAGCTGGACGAGCTGGGTGCCACGGAGACGAAGATCGTCGTGACCTCCGACCTGGACGAGTACGCCATCGCCTCACTGGCCGCCGCGCCGGTCGACGCCTACGGCGTGGGTACGCAGCTGGTCACCGGCAGCGGGCACTCCACGTGCTCCATGGTCTACAAGCTGGTGGCACGTGCGCGGTCGGCCGATCCGGCGGACCCGGTGCTGCTGCCGGTGGCGAAGAAGTCGATGGGCGCGAAGTCGTCGAGGGGCGGACGCAAGTGGGCGGCGCGCCGGCTGGACGAGTACGGGGTCGCGGAGGCCGAGGTGATCGGTACGGGTGAGGTACCCCAGGAGCTCATGGACAGGCAGCTCCTCGTGGAACTCGTCAGGGGTGGCGAGGTGGTGGCCAGGGAGTCGCTGGAGGCGGCTCGGGAGCGCCACACAGCGGCCCGGGCCGGACTGCCGATGTCGGCGATGCAGCTGTCGCGCGGAGAGCCGGTGCTGCCCACGGAGTACGTCTGAGGCCGCGCGTACCGCCGTGCGGCCCTCGCGGTACGCGCGAGGGCGCCTGGCCCGCGGCGGACGGGCCCACTCGTCCGTCCGCCGGAACCGGTCACGCCCCGCCGGGCGTGCCGGGAAGGAGAGCCGACAGGTGCGCCCCCTCCCGCAGGGTGCGTGGAGTCTCTAGGCTCGATGACATCCCCACCGTCCCAGTCCGCGGATACCGGCGGACCCCCACCGAAGGACAACCGTCATGCATCGCGCCTTGATCGTCGTCGACGTTCAGAACGACTTCTGCGAGGGCGGCAGCCTCGCGGTGGCGGGCGGCGCAGATGTCGCCGCCGCCATCACCGACCTGATCGGCGAGGCCCAGCCCGGATACAGCCATGTGGTGGCCACCCGCGATCACCACATCGACCCGGGCGACCACTTCTCCGCGTCCCCCGACTTCGAGCGCTCGTGGCCCCCGCACTGCGTCGCGGGGACGGAGGGCGTGGGCTTCCACCCGAACTTCGCCCCGGCCGTCGCCTCCGGTGCCATCGACACCGTGTTCGACAAGGGTGCCCACGCGGCCGCCTACAGCGGCTTCGAGGGCGTCGACGAGAACGGCACCGGGCTCGCCCAGTGGCTGCGGGACCGGTCGGTGACGGCCGTCGACGTCGTCGGCATCGCCACGGACCACTGCGTGCGGGCCACGGCCCTGGACGCCGTCCGCGAGGGCTTCGCCACGCACGTCCTGCTGGACCTGACCGCCGGTGTCGCCGAGGGGACGACGGAGCGGGCCTTGGGCGAGATGCGGACCGCGGGCGTGGAGCTGTCGGGCAAGCCGGTCGTCTGACCTGCCCGGGACGACCCGGCCGGGACACCGGCCCGGTCGTTCCTGGAGCAGTCCCGCGCCCGACAGGCTCTCAGGCGGCCGGGCGGGCGGGCCCGGCGTGTCCGGAGGTTTTGAGCAGGGCCCGGATCGGGTGCCAGAGTTCCTGTCCCGCCTGCGGCGCGGTCCGCCACAGCAGCCCGTCCGGGTGATGCAGGACCGCCGTTATCTCGTCCGGGGTGGGCGGATGGGAGTTGCCCCGGAGGTAGACGGCGCGCAGTCCGAGATTGCGCAGCCTGGTCAGGGCGCGCGCCCGGTTCGCCGCGTGGACGAGGACCCGTACGGGTCCTCCCGGTCCAGCTCCGTCCGCCGGTCTGTTCAGGGCCAGTGCCACCACCACCCTGCCGTTGGGCAACCTGCAGAAACCTCCGCCTGCCATGCTTCGCGCTCCCCCGTAAGACTTCGTGTCAATAAGGATCGGTAGGACGCACCTAAACACGATCGGCCGCCGCCCGCTAGAGGGCGACGGCCGATCATGCTGTGACCTGCTGCTTTGTCGACTACTTGGCCGAGGGGCCGACCTTGACCGTCATCGTCGAACCGCTGCGCGGCTCGCTCACGATGCTGATCCGGGTGTTGGTGTCAGAAACCTTGACACTTCCCGTCGGGTTCTCCTCGTACCAGTAGGTGCCCTTGCGGTCGTCGAAGGCCGGGACGCCCAGCGACGGCTTGATCTTGAGCGCCACGTCCGCGTTGTGCAGCGTGAAGCCCTTGTTCGGGTACCAGCTGAACGGCGCGTCGAAGGGCTGGATCTTGTTGCGCAGGAGCGAGCCGTCCGTCCACTTCAGCGGCTTGGCGTGCGAGTCCACCGGAAGGATCAGACCCTGGCCGTGGTGCTGCGAGGTGTTGTTGTCCTTCTGGGAGGTGTCCCAGAGCCACACCATCAGGCCGTTCTGGTACGCGTAGTGCTCGACCCAGTCCGGACGGCTGGCGGAGAAGCCGAAGTTGTACGGGCCGACCTCGAGGGTCTTGTCGTACGAGACGTACTGGCGGTTCTCGGCGATGTAGTACTGCGGGTAGTCGTTGGTGAACGACTCACCGATCCGCGAGAAGCCCTTGGCGGTCCAGCCGTTGTCGTCGCCCTCGGCGTTGTCCGTGAAGAGCACGGCGCCGTCGGCGGTGACGGTGATGGCGTCGGCGGTGAAGCCCTTGCCGCCCGCGCCGCCGTCCGTCTGGTAGCGGAAGCGCAGGTCGATCTTCTTGCCCGCGTAGGCGTTCAGCGGGTACGACAGCTTCTTGACCGCGCCGGAGACGTCGGTCAGGGCCGGCTTGTCACTGGCGTCACGCGGGATGGCCTTGCCGTCCGCCGTGCCGTCGAGCGCGGTCCAGGAGGAGCCGCCGTTGTCCGAGACCTCGGTGTAGAGGTAGTCGTAGTCGGCCTCGATGTCGTACCAGCCGGACAGGTCCAGCGAGGCGGACGTCTTGCCGGTCAGGTCGACCGAGCGCGTCAGGGTGTTCGACAGGTCGTCACCCATGTCGCTCCACCACTGCTTCGAGCCCTCAGCGGGCTTCGTGACGGTGGTGGTGACTTCCTTGTCGGGAAGCTCGACGACGAGCGCCTGCTTGTCCTTGGTGTTGTACTCCGAGACCCCCAGCTTGTGGGTCGACTTCGTGGCGGCCTTGGCCGTGTCGTAGTCGAGCCAGCCGAGCTGGAGCTTGTCCCAGGCGGTCATGTCGCCCGGGAGGTTGCCTATCTCGCCCTTGCCGGTGCCGAGCCAGGAGCCCGCCGACATCAGGGACCAGAAGCCGACCGAGTTCTCGCCGCCACCGGAGGTGTCGTACAGGTCCGGGAGGCCCAGGTCGTGGGCGTACTCGTGGGCGAAGACGCCCAGGCCGCCGTTCTCGGGCTGCGCGGTGTAGTCACCGACCCAGATGCCCGTGTCACCGATCTCGGCGCCACCGGCCTTGTTGTTCGCGGGGCCCGTCGCACCGGCGTTGGTGCCGTAGGCGTACCAGCGGTGCGCCCAGATGGCGTCGGAGCCCTGGGCTCCGCCACCCGCGGACTGGTCCTCGCCGGCGTGGACCAGCTGGAAGTGGTCGATGTAGCCGTCGGGCTCGTTGAAGTTGCCGTCGCCGTCGAAGTCGTAACGGTCCCACTCGTCGTACTGCGCCAGGTCGGCCTTGATCTGGGCCGGTGTGCGGCCCTTGGCCTTCTGGTCGGCGGCCCAGGCGTTGACGCCGTCGCGGACCGTGTCCCAGACGTTGGCGCAGTTGGTCTGGCCGCAGTAGTCCGAGCCGTACCGGGCCTCGTTGTACGGGACCTTGACCCAGTCGGAGACCTCGCCGTCGACCGAGTAGCGCCCGGAGGACGTCTTCTCGTAGTACGTCTTGAGGGAGTCCTTGCCCGCACCCTGACCGAAGTACAGCTCCTGGAAGTGGGCCTGGTTGTAATCGGCCTGCCAGGCGGTGCTGTTGTCCTTCTTCGGGTCCGGCTTGGCTATCTTGTTGTGCAGGGGGCCGGGCGTGCCGCCGTACTTCTTGACGGGCGGCTTGGGGCCGTCGCCGTCCGGGTCGAACATCGTGGTGTCGTCGACCTTGTCGCCGAACTCCACGAGGATGGTGAAGATCTTGTCGGTCTTCTCCCGGCCGAGCTCGACGTACTTGCTCTTACCGAGCTTGACGACCTTGGAACCGCCCTTGGTGGTCACCTTCTTGTCGCCGGACAGGACCTGCTCCAGCGCGGCCTGACGCTGGGCGTCCTGCTCCTTGCTGAAGGGGCCTTCCAGGTCGTGCTCGTGCGCCTTGGCCGGCGCGGGGTCGCGCCGGTCCACGGTGGAAGCGCCTGATGCTGACGTTCCGTCGTACGCCTGCGCGGTGGCGAAGGCGGATGCCGTCGCGGCGGTGGCGGCCAGGGCCACGGCTACGGCCGCGGCGCGTAGCGCTCGTCTCTGAGTGGTCACTTGATGCAGTCCTCCCCGGCGTTCGCGTCCGCGGCCTGGGGCGAAATCGGGGCCGCGCGCGATTAACGCGTCACAAGTGACGACATTTGATCGGAGTTATGAGAGAAAAGACAGACCTTGACTTGCACAAGCCAAGTGCACTATGCGAGAGCTTGGTTCCGCTATCCGGACGGACCTCCCGGCCGGCACCCCGCCCCACCGGCACGCCGGATCCCGCTGCCGTCGACGGCGTGACTCCGTGCGCCCCCCGTGCACCGGTACCGTGGGTTAGGTCACGCTTACCGCACGCTCCTCGCGGGCATCCACCGTCGTAGGGTCGATCGGCGGTGCGAACGTGTCGAGAGACTTCCCTATCCGACGCCCCGAGGACGGATACCGCCATGCCGCGTCCGACTGCCGCACAGTTCCTCTACGGTTCGGCCACCGTCGTCTTCTCGGCGTTCGCCATGCTTCTCCTGTCCCGGACGGAATCCGGTACCGGGGTCGGCGTCGTCTGCGTCGCGGCGCTGGCGCTGGGCCTCCTGGTCGCCCTGACCGTGCCGCTGCCCACCCGCGCGAAGAAGGCTCCGAGGGCCGCCGCGCCCTCGGCCGCCGCCCGCGTGCACCGCACCGTCGAGGACATCGAGCCGGCGGCCGCGCGGCGCGAGCGCATCGGCGAGCACTCGCTGCACCGCTGAACACCGCTTCTCAGCGTGTGCTGACGACAACTGTCCTGCCCGCCTTGTCCTCAAGTGTCTGCCGGTAGGGCTTGCTGGTGAACATCAGCACGATGTTGATCAGCCACCACAGACACGGACAGCAGAGCAGCGCCGGGGCCCACAGCACCACGGCCCGCATCAACGAGGAACTGGTATCGGGCACGGATCCGTCGTTGAGCATCGCCACGCGCATCTTCAGCAGCCGCTTGCCCGGCGTCCGGCCGTCCTTGTGCGTGAAGTACGTGTCGTAGGCGACGTACAGCACGAGCGCGATCAGCGACCAGACCAGCTGATGCCCGCTGTAGGCGTCCCCGACCGCGTTGCCGAAGTCGTCGTCGTCGTCCGAGACGTCGACGGCCCCGCCCCAGGGCAGCGAGATCAGGTACAGCGGGATCGAGATGATGAGGAAGTCGATCAGCCGTGCCAGGATCCGCTTGCCCGGCTCCGCGAGCGGCGGCATTCCTGCCAGCGGATCGGCACCGCCGTACGGCCCTCCGCCGCCGTACGGGTCGTTCGGAGGCGGAGGCGGAGGCGGGGGTGGGGGTGCCCCTCCGCCGTAGGGCGAACCGCCGGACGGAGGCCCCTGCGGCGGCCGCTTGGAGAAGGGGTCGTCCTCGGGAGGCTGCCCCGGCGGCGGAGGCGGTGGTTCATTACTCATGGGGGCAGTGCACCCCGGCCCGCAGGGGCCCGCAACGGCTGAGGTGCTTTCGGGGGACGGTGCGTCAGCACACGGGCGTACGGGCGGTCTCAGCCCGCGACGAACGTGCGGGCGGCCTTGTCGTGCCAGCACTGGCGCCACGGCCGGTCGACCAGGCACCAGAGCACATTGACCACGCCGACGACTACGAGGGCCAGTACCCCGTAGACCAGCCAGCGGCGCACGGCGGCCCCCAGGGAGGGCGAGTCGTGGGACTCGATGTCACGCACTTCGAGACCGCACAGCCGCTTGCCCAGCGTGCGGCCCCACTTGGCGGTGGGCAGGGCCTCCAGGAGGAAGCCGAGCACCAGGAACGCGGCGAGCACCCCGCCGAACAGGCCGGCCGTGGTGGAGTCCAGCAGCCAGACGGTGACCGTCTCGCCGGACTGCTCGGCCGCCTCGATCTTCCGGTCGATGTGCTCCACGGCGCGGGTGACCAGCGGAAGCGCGACCGCTCCGACCAGCGCCCCCAGGACGACCGTGTCGACGAGCCGCGCGGCCAGTCGCCTGCCGAGTCCGGCGGGCCGGGCGGAGGCCTGAGCGCGCGCCAGCTGCTGGAAGGGGTCGTCGACCGGAGGCTTCCAGGGCACGACCGGCGGCTGCTGCTCGGCACGGGCGCCCTGCTGCTGGGACGGCATCGGACCCTGTGGCTGGGGCCGGTGCTGCTGCGGGCGGGCGGTCTGCCCGGGCCGCGCGAGCTGGTGTGCCTGCTGCGCCCAGGACGCGGAACCACCACCGGGACCGGGTGTCAGGGGCGTGTTCAGCCCCGGCGCCTGCCCCTGCGGTACGTGAGGTGCCTGGGGGCTTTGCGGCGCGGCTGGCCGCGCCTGCTGCTGAGCCGACGCGGGGGCAGGAGCGGCGGCGGAGGGCTGCGGGGTGGTGCCGGGCTGCGCCGCGCGGATCGCCATCGTCCCGTCGGCGTGCGCGGGGCCCTCCGCACCGGGACCCGGGGGGCGGGTCGTCGTGCCCGGCCCCGCGGCGCGGATGGTGACCGTGCCGTCCGTGGGCGGACGGTTCGCGTTCCCGTCCGCGGAGGTCTCGCCGGACCCCTGGTCGCCGACTCCGCGGTCCCGCATGCCCGGCAGCGCGCCACGCGTCGGATCGGGGGCGGCGGCCGGAGCGGGGTCGACGGGAGACCGGTCCGCCGGGATGGCGGGCTGCGCGGAGGCGGCCGGGGCCGAGGGGTCGGGCGTACGCGGATCCTGGCCGCCCCACGAGACGCGGTGGTCCCGTTCGCCGCCGAAGCCGGTCTGCCGGGAGGTGTCCGCCTGCCACGCGGACGCCGCCCGGGGCCGTCCGGGGGCGTCTGACCCTCCGGTGCCGGTCGCGCGCGCGCCGTCGGCCGTGCCCTGCACCTCGTCGAAGTACATCGGTCCGGTCTCCTCGACCGGAGCGGCCGGACGTCGCGGAGCCGCCTGCGCCGGCGGGGCGGGCTGCGGCGCGGGTGCGGGCCCGCTCTGGGCGGGTGCGGGCCGGCTCGTGCCGGGGACCCAGGAAGCACCGTTCCAGTACCGGACGTATCCGGGGATGGACGGGTCGGGGTAATACCCCTCGCTGGGGCGTTCGTCACCGGGTGCCGGGGTTGGGGCGCTCATCACCGTGGTCCCGTATCTCTTCTAGGCCTCAATACAAGGGTCCACATCTATCAGAACACCGAGCACCCCCGGGCCCGTCCTGTCGTTTGGACCACTTTCCAGGTCGCGGGAAGTTTTGCTGGGAAGTCGCGTCATAGACGTCCGGGAGGGCGCTCTCTCCCCGTGCGGGCCGGTCACGGGACCGGGCCCACGAGCATCGGAAGGTCGTGCACCCTCATGCAGAACGCCGTGGAACGCGAGTTGGAAGTGAAGCTGGTCCTGTCGCCCGAGCGGTCCGTCCCCGTGCCCGCCCGCCTCTCCTACCTCACCGACGACCCGTACGCGGTGCACGTCGTCTTCCACATCGGCTCCGACTCCCCCGTGCACTGGACGTTCGCCCGGGAGCTGCTGGTGGAAGGGGTGTTCCGGCCCTGCGGACACGGCGACGTACGGATCTGGCCGACCAAGGCCGGGGACCAGGGCGTCATCTGTTTCGCCCTCACCTCTCCCGACGGCGACGCACTGCTGGAGGTGCCGTCCGTCGCGGTGGCCGCCTGGGTGGAGCGAACCCTGCGGGTGGTCCCGCCGGGCACGGAGAGCAACCTGCTCGGCCTGGACGGCGCCCTCACAGAGCTGCTCACCCCGCTCCCGGCCGACGACCTGTGGCTGAGCGATCCCTGGTCCCAGGACGAGACCACGGACGGTGAGCTCTGACGGCGGGGCGGGGCCGTCAGAACAGCTTGCCGGGATTGAGCAGCCCCAGCGGGTCGAAGGCCGCCTTGATGCCGCGCTGCACCTCCACGCCCACCTCGCCCAGCTCACGGGCCAGCCATTCCTTCTTGAGCACGCCCACCCCGTGCTCGCCGGTGATGGTCCCGCCGAGTTCGAGGCCGAGCGCCATGATCTCGTCGAAGGACTCACGGGCCCTGCGGGACTCGTCGGCGTCGGTGTGGTCGAAGCAGACGACGGGGTGGGTGTTGCCGTCGCCCGCGTGGGCGCACACACCGATGGTGAGACCGAACTTCTCCGCGATGGCGGCCGTGCCCTCGATCATCGCCCCCAGCCTGGAACGCGGCACGCAGACGTCGTCGATCATCGTGGCGGACTTGACCGTCTCCAGGGCCGGCAGCGCGAGCCGGCGCGCCTGGAGCAGGAGTTCGGACTCGGCGACGTCCTCGGCGGGCACGACCTCCGTGGCGCCCGCCGCGACGCAGAGTTCTCCGACGGCAGCGAGGTCGGCGGCGGGATCGGGCGTGTCGAATGCGCAGAGCAGCAGTGCCTCGGTCGCTTCGGGGAGGCCCATGGAGGCCGTCGCGTTGACGGCACGCACGGTCGTACGGTCCATCAGTTCGAGGAGTGACGGGGTGTGTCCGCGCTCCATGATCCGGCACACCGCGTCGCAGGCGGCTGCGGCGGAGGGGAACTCGGCGGCGAGCACGAGTTGCTCCGGCGGCCGGGGGCGCAGCGCGAGCACGGCTTTGACAATGATGCCGAGGCTGCCCTCCGAGCCGACGAAGAGCCGGGTGAGGTCGTATCCCGCGACGCCCTTCGCGGTGCGGCGGCCGGTGTTCAGCAGCCGTCCGTCGGCCAGGACGACCTCCAGGCCGAGGACGTATTCGGCGGTGACGCCGTACTTCACACAGCACAGCCCGCCGGAGGCGGTGCCGATGTTGCCGCCGATGGTGCACATCTCCCAGCTCGACGGGTCCGGCGGGTAGGAGAGCCCGTGCTCGTTGACGGCCCGGGACAGCGCGGCGTTGAGGACGCCCGGCTCGACCACCGCGATCCGGTCGACCGGGCTGATCTCCAGGATCCGGTCCATCCTGACCAGCGAGAGCACGATGCATCCGTCGGAGGCGTTGGCCGCACCCGACAGGCCCGTCCGCGCCCCCTGGGGCACCACGGGAACCCTGAGGGCGGTCGCGGTCCGCATGACGTGCTGGACCTCCTCGACCGTGCGCGGCAGCACCACGACGGCGGGACTTCCCGCCTCGCAGAAGCTCGCCATGTCGTGGGCGTACGAGGCGGTGATGTCCGGGTCCGTGATCAGCGCCTCGGCCGGAAGGCCCACGCGCAGTCGTTCGAGGAGTGCGTTCATGATCCAAGCGTGACACCCAGGGCCAATGGTGTGAACCCGTCTGCGTCGACGTTCGTCCATCGCGATGTGATCTTCATACTGACGCACAGTGATGCCCATGGATGCCATGCCGCAGCAGAACCAGGAGCCGCCCACCTCCACCCTGCCGCCCCAGGGTGCGACGTCCGTCCCGCCGCCTCCGGCGACGATGCGCACCACCCTGCGCCGGGCGGCGTTCGGCGCGATGGCCGGCGCGGTACTCGTCGCCGGTGCGGTGATCGCCGTACCCGACGGCTCCAAGGAGGCCGCGCCCCCCTTGCCGGGACCCGTCGCACGGGCCGAGACCGCTGCGGCGGCGGGTTCCCCGGCGTCCCTGTCCGATCTGACGGCTCTGATCGGCGACCGGCAGAAGTGGGTGGAGACGCACCCGTCCGACGCGCCGTCATGGGCGGTGCTCGGCACGGCCTACGCCGAGTGGGGACGGCGCTCCGCCGACGCGGCCTACTTCACCCGGGCCGAACAGGCGCTGCAGCGCTCGCTGGCCGCCCAGCCGGGCGAGCGCGGGAACACGGCGGCCTGGGTGGGGCTGGGGGCCCTGGCCAACGCCCGGCACGACTACCTCGCGGCGAAGAAGTGGGGCGAGACGGTGCGCGCGCGGTCGCCGAAGACCTGGACGGCGTACCCGGTCCTCATCGACGCCTACAACGGCCTCGGCGAGTACGCGGCGGCAGCCAAGGCGACGGAGAAGTTCGCGGCCCTGCGCAAGGGCGCCCCGGCCCTGGCCAGGACGGCCCAGATGTACCGCAACCAAGGCTGGCGCGAAGACGCACTGGCGACCGCCCAGGAGGCCGCGGACCGGGCCTCGGCGCCCGCCGAGAAGGCGGCGGCCCTGCACCGGCTCGGCGACCTGGCCGCGGAGCGCGGCGAACCGGCCGAGGCCCTGGCGCAGTACGATGCCGCGCTGCGCACGGACCCCGGCCACCTCGCCTCCCGGGCAGGCCGGGCCCGCGCACTGGTGGCGCTGGGCCGCACGGACGAGGCGCAGACGGACTACCGGACGGTGACGACGAAGCTGCCCCGCCCCGAGTACGTGCTGGAACTGGGCGAGCTCTACGAGTCGCTGGAACTGGACGGCGACGCCCGTACCCAGTACGGCAAGCTCCGCGAACTCCTCGCGCAGGCCAAGGCCGCCGGGGTCGACGAGTCGCTGACGGAGGCCCGCTTCGAGGCCGACCACGGCGACCCGGAGACGGCGGTGGAGCTGATGCGCACCGAGTGGGCGGCGCAGCGCCGCAGCGCCGAGATCGCGGACACCCTGGCCTGGTCGCTGCACCGCGCGGGGCAGTCCGAGGAAGCGATGCAGTACGCCGACCAGGCCGTGGAGACGGGCGTACGGGATGCCTCGTACGCCTACCACCTGGGCGTGATCGAGGCCGCCCTCGGCCAGGACGGCCCGGCCCGCGGTCACCTCGAGGAGGCCCTGCGGACGAATCCGGACTTCTCACCGCTGGCGGCTCCCCTGGCCCAGGAGGCACTGGAATCGCTGGGCGATCCGGAGTCGGGCGGCCCGGCGGACTTGCAGCCGCCGCCCGAGCCGGAGTCCACGCCCTCGGCTTCCGCCCCGGTGAAGCCGGATCCCACGCCCGATCCGACGCCGGAGTCCGGGGCCGGGCAGAACCCGGAGCCGACGCCGTCGGCGGCCCCGTCGCCCCGTGCGGCGAAACCGAGCGCGTCGGCGAGCGCGTAGACAGCGCGAAGGGTGCCCTCCTCCCGGCCGGGAGGAGGGCACCCTTCGTTCAGGTCCAGGTCCGCTCGGGACCCGCTCGGGCCCAGGGCACGCGAGCCCGGCACGATCCTGACGAGAGCCCTACAGGTTGCCGCGCTTCTCCTGCTCGCGCTCGATGGCCTCGAACAGCGCCTTGAAGTTGCCCTTGCCGAAGCCCATCGAGCCGTGACGCTCGATCATCTCGAAGAAGACCGTGGGCCGGTCCTGGACCGGCTTGGTGAAGATCTGCAGCAGGTAGCCGTCCTCGTCACGGTCGACCAGGATCTTGAGCTCGCGCAGCGTCTCCACGGGGACCCGGGTCTCGCCCGCCCACTCGCCGAGGGTGTCGTAGTAGGAGTCCGGGGTGTCGAGGAACTGCACGCCGGCCGCACGCATCGCCCTCACGGACGCCACGATGTCGTTCGTGGCGAGCGCGATGTGCTGGACGCCCGCGCCGCCGTAGAACTCCAGGTACTCGTCGATCTGCGACTTCTTCTTCGCGATCGCCGGCTCGTTGATGGGGAACTTCACCTTGAGCGTGCCGTCGGCGACGACCTTCGACATCAGCGCGGAGTACTCGGTGGCGATGTCGTCGCCCACGAACTCCTTCATGTTGGTGAAGCCCATGACCTTGTTGTAGAAGGTCACCCACTCGTTCATCCGTCCGAGTTCCACGTTGCCGACGCAGTGGTCGATGGCCTGGAACGTGCGCTTGGCGGCCGGCTCCACGATCGGCTCCGCCGCGACGTAGCCGGGGAGGTAGGGGCCGTCGTAGCCCGAGCGCTCCACGAGCGTGTGGCGGGTCTTGCCGTACGTGGCGATGGCGGCCAGCACCACCGTGCCGTGCTCGTCCTTGACCTCGTGGGGCTCCGTGAGGCCCGTCGCTCCGTGCTCGACGGCGTAGGCGTAGGCCTTACGGGCGTCGGGGACCTCGATGGCGAGGTCGACCACACCGTCACCGTGGGCGTTCACGTGGTCGGAGAGGAAGGTGCCCCACTCGGTGGACGCCTTGACGACGGAGGTGAGGACGAAGCGGGCCGAGCCGTTGGTCAGGACGTAACTCGCGGTCTCTCGGCTGCCGTTCTCCGGTCCGGAGTAGGCGACGAGCTTCATGCCGAAGGCGGTCGAGTAGTAGTGCGCGGCCTGCTTGGCGTTGCCCACGGCGAAGACCACCGCGTCCATTCCCTTGACCGGGAAGGGATCGGCCTGCCGGGCGGTGTCGGGCGTGGTGTGCAGAGTCTCAGTCATGTCCGAAGGTTCTCCCCGCTTTGCAAGGTGCGCAACAGTTCGCGCATCCACTGGTCAATGTGTGCAACCAGGTGTGAGGATGAGCGGACTATGTGTACAGGCTGACCATCGGGAGACGGATCATGGCGATCGATCATCTGGACGGCCGGCTCATCCTGCTGCTGGCCCGCGAGCCTCGCATCGGTGTGCTGGAGGCGTCGCGGCGGCTCGGGGTGGCCCGCGGGACCGTGCAGGCCCGGCTGGACCGCCTTCAGTCGAATGGCGTCATCCGGGGCTTCGGTCCGGACGTGGATCCGGCGGCGCTCGGTTACCCCGTCACCGCCTTCGCCACGCTGGAGATCAAGCAGGGGCAAGGAGCCGACGTAAGAGCCCACTTGAGTGGCGTGCCGGAGGTGCTGGAGCTGCACACGACGACCGGGCACGGCGACATGCTCTGCCGGCTGGTCGCCCGCTCGAACGCCGACCTCCAGCGGGTGATCGACCGCGTGGTCGGCTTTGATGGCATCGTCCGGGCCTCCACGGCGATCGTCATGGAAAACCCGGTACCGCTGCGTATTATCCCGCTGGTTGAGCAGGCTGCAGAGGACAAGAACTGAGCCTACGGAGCAAAATGTGAACTTCTGGGAGTATGTGGGCACCCGCCACCAGCAACTGCTCACCGACACGTATCAGCACGCCAGCGCGGTCTTCCAGTGCATGGTCATCGCCACCCTCCTCGGCGTCCTGATCGGTGTCGTCAGCTATCGGAGCGGCTGGGGCGGCTCCCTGGCGGTCACGTCCACCTCGGCGATCCTCACGATCCCCTCGCTCGCCGCGATCGGCCTGCTGATCCCGCTGGTCGGCCTGGGAGTCCCGCCCACCGTGATCATCCTGACGCTGTACGGGCTGCTGCCCATCGTCCGCAACTGCAACGTCGGGCTGCGCGGTGTCGACCCGACCCTCGTCGACGCGGCGAAGGGCATCGGGATGTCCCGGACGCGGCGGCTGCTCAAGGTGGAACTGCCCCTCGCGTGGCCGCCCATCCTCACGGGCATCCGGGTCTCCACCCAGATGCTGATGGGGATCGCCGCCATCGCCGCCTACGCCTCGGGCCCCGGACTCGGCAACGAGATCTTCCGCGGCCTCGCCTCACTCGGAAGCGCGAACGCCATCAACCAGGTCCTCGCCGGCACCATCGGCATCGTCATCCTCGCTCTGCTTTTCGACGCCGCCTACGTCCTCCTCGGGCGGCTGACCATCCCCAGGGGGATCCGTGCCTGAGACCGCCACCGGGCCGACGGAGTCGACCCCGGAACGCACCACCGCCTCGGGTGCCACCATCCAGCTGGAGAACCTCAGCAAGTCCTATCCCGGCAGCCCCGCCCCTGCCGTGGACAACGTGTCCATGGACATCAAGGCCGGCGAGACCGTGATCCTCGTGGGCCCCTCCGGCTGCGGGAAGTCCACGACGCTGAAGATGATCAACCGTCTGATCGAGCCGACGTCCGGGCGGATCAGGATCAACGACGAGGACGTCACCGACATGGACCCGGTGAAGCTGCGCCGGAAGATCGGTTACGCGATCCAGTCCTCCGGTCTCTTCCCGCACATGACGGTCGCGGAGAACATCGCCCTCGTGCCGAAGATGACCGGCTGGTCGAAGTCGGGCGTGAAGGACCGGGTCGAGGAGATGCTCGACCTGGTCGGGCTCGACCCGAGGGAGTTCCACGGACGGTATCCGCGCCAGCTCTCCGGCGGGCAGCAGCAGCGCGTGGGCGTGGCAAGGGCACTGGCCGCGGACCCGCCCGTACTGCTGATGGACGAGCCTTTCGGAGCGGTCGACCCGATCACCCGGGACCACCTCCAGGACGAGCTGATCCGGCTCCAGCACGAGCTGCACAAGACGATCGTCTTCGTCACCCACGACTTCGACGAGGCCATCAAGCTCGGCGACCGGATCGCGGTGCTGCGGGAGCGTTCGCACATCGCGCAGTTCGACACCCCCGAGGCCATCCTCACCAATCCGACCGACGACTTCGTCTCCGGTTTCGTCGGTGCGGGCGCCGCGCTGAAGCGGCTCAACCTGACCCGTGTGCGGGACGTGGGCATCGCCGACTTCCCCACGGTCACCGTCGAGGACCCGCTCCAGTCGATCTTCAACAAGCTGCGGGACGGTCAGCACAACGAGCTGCTGATGCTGGACCGCCGCAATCGTCCGTACAAGTGGCTGCGGCGCGGCGACCTGATGCGGGCCAAGGGTTCGCTCGCCCGGGCCGGACAGCTGGTGCACGACACGGTGACCCGGGACGCGACGCTGCACGACGCGCTGGAGGCCGTGCTGACGGACAGCGGCGGGCGGGTCGCCGTGACGGGACGGCGCGGTGAGTTCATCGGCGTCGTCGACATGCAGACCCTGATGAACTCCGTGCAGGAGCTCCTGGAGGCGGACCGGCTCACCGCGATGGAGCATGAGCACGACCTGGAGGAACTGCGCAGCCACCGGACGGAGCAGGAGCTCGAGGGGGGTGACGACGGGCTGTGACCCCCAGTCATCAGGCGCCTCCCACGGGGGCGCGGCCACCCGGAGAGCACGACGTGAAGGGCCACGCCTTCCGTGACGAGGGGGCGGAACCGGCACCCGCGCAGTCCGCGCCCGCCCGCCGGATCACCTGGCAGAAGCTTGTGGTGGTACCGGCGGTCCTGGCGGTCGTCCTGGTCGCCACCTATCTCTGGATCTCCAACGCCGAACTCGACTCGGTCGCCGAGAACTCGATCGCGGGCGACATCGTCGAGGTGCGCTGGTGGCAGCACGTCAGGCTGACCGCCATCTCCACCTTCTGGGTGCTGATCATCGCGATCCCGCTCGGCATCGCGCTGACCCGGCGTGGCCTGAAGAAGGCGGCGCCCGGGGTCACGGCCATCGCGAACATCGGCCAGGCCACCCCCGCGATCGGGCTGCTGGCGCTGCTCGTGATCTGGCTGGGCATCGGGCCGTCCACCGCGATCGCCGGAATGGTGATCTACGCGGTCCTGCCGGTGCTCTCCAACACGGTGGCGGGGCTCAACGCGATCGAGCCGACCCTCGTGGAGGCCTCCCGGGGCATCGGCATGTCGGCGATGGGCACGCTCACCAAGGTCGAACTGCCGCTCGCGGTCCCGCTGATCCTGGCGGGCGTGCGGACGGCGCTGGTCCTCAACGTGGGTACGGCGACCCTCGCCACCTTCGGGGGCGGCGGCGGGCTGGGCGACCTGATCACCTCCGGGATCCAGACGCAGCGCATGCCCGTGCTGGTGCTCGGTTCCGTACTGACGGTGGTCCTGGCGCTGCTGGTGGACTGGCTGGCGTCGCTGGTCGAACTGTGGCTGACGCCGCGCGGACTGGAGGAAGCGTGAGGGTACGTACGGGCCTCGCATCGGTGGCCGCGCTCGCTCTCGTGCTCACGGGATGCGGGCTGAAGAGCGGATCGCCGCTGGTGGACGACGTGGTGCCGGGGTCGGTCGGCAAGGGGCAGCCCCTCAAGGGCGCGTCCCTCACGGTGACCTCGAAGAACTTCAGCGAGAACATCATCCTCGGCAACGTGATCGGCCTGATCTTCAAGGCGGCCGGCGCCGAGGTGCTGGACCGCACGAACCTTCCGGGGTCGATCAGTGCGCGCGAGGCGGTCGTCAAGGGTGAGGCGGACGCGCTGTACGACTACACGGGCACGGCGTGGATCACCTATCTGGGTCACGCCGAACCGATCGCCGACCCGCAGAAGCAGTGGAAGGCCGTGCGTGACGAGGACATCGGCAACGGGGTGACATGGCTCCCGCCGGCCACCCTGGACAACACCTACGCCCTGGCCATCAGCAAGAAGAACAACGCGAAGTACCACCTGAAGACCCTGTCCGACGTGGCGGCACTCGCGAAGAAGGACCCGAAGGCCGTGACGCTCTGCGTGGAGAACGAGTTCGCCTCGCGCGACGACGGGCTGCCCGGCATGCAGAAGAAGTACGGGATGAACCTGCCGGCCGCCAACATCAAGAAGATGGACGCCGGGATCATCTACACCCAGGTCAACAAGTCCGGCTCGTGCCTGCTGGGCGAGGTGTACACCACGGACGGCCGGATCAAGGCGATGAACCTGGACGTGACGGAGGACGACAGGCAGTTCTTCCCCAACTACAACGCGGCCCCGGCCATCCACACGGCGACCCTGGACAAGTATCCCGAGATCGCGGAGATGCTGGCGCCGGTGACGAGGAAGCTGACCACCGAGCTCGCGCAGGAGCTCAACTCCAAGGTGGACGTGGACGGCGAGGACCCGCACGAGGTGGCGAAGGACTGGCTGCTGAAGGAAGGATTCATCAAGGAGGGCTGAGCGGGACGCACCGCCGCCCTCACCGAAGCCGGGGCCTCCACCGCAGTTCGCGGAGGGGGTCCCGGCTTCGGCGTGCGGGTCCGTGTGGCCCCGCACGCCCCGGCGACACGCCCCGGCGACCGAGATCCAAAGGAGTCGTTGCAAAAAATCTGTTGCAAAGCAGTCTTTGCAACTCTACTCTCGCACCATGGCACCGAACGATCCCGCAGACCGCACGTCCCTGTACGCCGACGACCCCCAACTCCACCAGGTCGACGCCCGCACCCTGCGCGGCCTCGCCCACCCGCTGCGCATCCGGCTGCTCAACGCTCTCCGGGAGTTCGGGCCCGCCACCGCCTCCGGGCTCGCCGACCGGCTCGGCGAGTCCAGCGGGGCCACCAGCTACCACCTGCGCCAGCTCGCGGCGTACGGCTTCGTCGAGGACGATCCGGAGCGCGGCAAGGGCCGGGAGCGGTGGTGGAAGGCCGCACACACGGGGACCGTGTTCGGGCCCGCCGTCGACTTCACGCACCACGCGGACCCCGAAGTCCGCGGCGCCATGGGGGTGGTGCTCCACGAGGTCGCGACCACGCACGCCCAGGAGCTGAACACCTGGCTCGGGACCATGCACGAGTGGCCCGAGGAGTGGCAGCGGACGATGGATATCAGCGACTTCAAGCTGCGGCTCACACCGGAGCTCGCCCTGGAACTCAACGAGAAGATGCACGCGCTGATGAAGAGTTACCGGGACCGCGTCCCCGACGGCGCCGAAGGCGCGGGTGTCGTCCGCACCCACCTGCACATGTTCCCGCGCTCCACCGACTGAAGGGACCACCGTCATGCACTGCGACATCCACCTCGTGCTGCACACCCTCCGTGCCGCCGAACTCCACGGGACGACGGCCGCATTCCACCCGGCGCGCCCGGGGCTGCGCCACCGGATGGGCTGGACGCTGGTCGAGCTGGGTCTCCGGCTGGCCCAGACGTCACCGGTCCCGGCCCGTACTCCGCGAGTGGCATGACGATGGACGAGGGGAAGCCGGCCCTGCGCGGCCGCACGCCGCTCGCGGCCGTCCTGACGGCCAACTCCATATCGACGGCAGGCACTTCACTCACCCTGATCGGTGTGCCGTGGTTCGTCCTGGAGACCACCGGAAGCGCCGGCCGGGCCGGTGTGGTCGCCTTCTGCGCGACCCTGCCCATCGTCGTCGCCGCCCTGGTCGGCGGGCCGGTCATCGACCGGCTGGGCCGGCGCCGCGTTGCCGTGGGATCCGACGCGGTCTGCGGCGCGGCCGTCGCCGCGGTCCCGCTGCTGCACTACGCGGGCCTGCTCGAATTCTGGATGCTGTGCGCCCTGATGGCGCTGAACGGGCTGGCCCACACACCGGGGAACACCGCGCGCTACGTCCTCGTGCCCGACCTGGCAGAGCACGCGGGCACCACACTCGCCCGGGCGGCCAGTCTCTTCGACGCGGTGTCGCGTGGCGCCCGTATGGTCGGCGCCGCCCTGGCGGGCGTGCTGATCGCCGTCGTCGGCGCCGAGACCGTGCTCCTGCTGGACGCCGCCACCTTCGCGCTGTCCTCCGTGCTGGTGGCGGCCGGTGTACGCGGGGTCCGCGCGGCCGAGCCCCGCAAGGACGCCGCCCCCGTCTCGCTGCGCACGTACCGCGGTGAACTGCGGGAGGGTTACGCCTACCTGCTGGGCAACCGGCTCCTGCTCGCCGTCGTCGTCATGGTGATGTTCATGAACGGCACGGACCAGGGCTGGAACGCCGTCCTGCTTCCCGTGCACGCCGAGGCGGAGCTGGGCGGGGCCACCGATCTCGGCCTGCTCACCGCGCTGTTCGGGGCGGGCGGGCTGGCGGGCGCGCTGCTGTACGGCGCGGTCGGTCACCGCTTCTCGCGACGGACGGTGTTCACGGTGTGCGTGATGCTCTGCGGAGCGCCGAGGTTCGCGGTCGCGGGCCTGACCGGGACGACGCTGCCGCTGGCGGTCACGATGGCCCTGGGCGGCGTCGCCGGGGGCATGCTGAACCCGATCCTGACGACGATGACGTACGAGCGTGTCCCCGAGGAGCTGCGGAGCCGGGTGTCCGGCGCACTCACGGCGGGCTGCGAGCTGGCCATGCCGGTCGGCGGCCTCGCGGCGGGGCTGCTCGTGGAGACCATGGGCGCGGCCGGAGCGCTGCTGGCGATGGGCGGGGTCTACTTCCTCGCGACGCTGAGCCCGCTGGTGTTCCCCGCCTGGCGGTCCATGGAGAGCCCCGGAGGGCAGGTCAGCAGCTCGGGACCTTGTCCCCCTGCTCAAGGGCCCGCAGCGAGGACACCGCGTTCTTCAGTGTCGTGACGGGAATCAGCCGCAGGCCCTCCGGGCGCTCGGACTTCGCCTGCGTGCACTCCGCCTTCGGGACGAGGAAGACGGTCGCGCCGTCACGCCGGGCGGCCTGTGTCTTCAGGGAGACCCCGCCGACCGCGCCGACCGCACCGTCGGGCTCGATGGTCCCCGTACCGGCGACGGTGCGGCCGCCGGTCAGGTCGCCGCCCGAGCCGTCACCGACCAGCTTGTCGACGATCCCCAGCGCGAAGAACAGGCCGGCGCTCGGCCCGCCGACATCCTCCAGGTGCAGGGTGACGTCCACGGAACCGGCGGGCTTGTCCAGAAAGTTCAGGGCCGCGTCGACGGCGGAGTTCTGCGACTTCTCCATGTCCTGGAGGTTGTGCCGCTCGATCTCCTTCTCGGAGCCGCCGGTCGGATAGACCGAGTCGCGCGGCATGACGGCACGGTCCCCGCGGAACCAGCTGTCAACCACACTCGCCACCCGGACGTCGGCTGTGGGCGAGGTCGCCAGGATCGTCGTCATCCGCAGCTGACCGTCGGTGGTGCGGGTGGGTGCGCCCTTGATCGTGATGACCGGCTCGCCCTTGCTGTCCCCGAGGACGTTCGCCGTGGTACCGGGCTGCGCCACGGTGAACGGCAGCGGCGCGAAGGCCGCGGTGCCGAAGAGCGCGAGAACGGGCAGCGCGCAGAGGGCGAGGGCGCGGGGGCGTGAGAGACGAATGGCCACCCGCCCAATCTAGCCGCCACGCGCCTCCGGCTCCGCCCGCCCCGGTGTGACCTGGGCGGCACCCCTCACCGAAGCGCGTCCGCGACCTCCCGGGCGGCGTCGAGCACCCTCGGCCCGACCCGCTCCGGCACCGCATCCGCGAGCATCACGACACCCACGCTGCCCTCCACCCCACAGACCCCGACCAGCGGTGCGGCGGCTCCGCAGGCACCGGCTTCCAGCTCGCCCTGGGTGAGGGTGTAGCCGGGGTGGTCGACGGTCTTCTGCCGGGCGGTGAGGATCGCACGGCCCGCGGCGCCCCGGTCCAGGGAGTGGCGGAACCCGGCCCGGTAGGCGACGTGGTAGTCCGTCCACGTCGGCTCGACCACCGCGACGGCGAGGGCGTCCGCCCCGTCGACCAGCGTGAGGTGGGCGGTGGCTCCTATGTCCTCGGCCAGGGAACGCAGCGCCGGCAGCGCCGCCTCCCGGACGAGTGGGTGCACCTGCCTCCCCAGGCGGAGCACCCCGAGCCCCACCCTGGCGCGGCCGCCCAGGTCGCGCCGGACGAGGGCGTGCTGTTCCAGGGTGGCGAGCAGTCGGTAGACCACCGTGCGGTTGACGCCGAGTTTGTTCGACAACTCGGTGACGGTGAGGCCGTGGTCGGTATCGGCGAGCAGTTTGAGGACACGCAGTCCCCGGTCGAGCGTCTGAGAAGTCTCCGCGGTCACGACGCCCTCTCCCTCTTGGTGAGCGGGCGGTTGTCTCTCCGGAGATGCCGACGCCGGTCCCGCGGCGACGCACCGAGAGGCCGCCGACTGGCCATGGCACCGGCTGCGCTCCGCGGCCACACTGCCACGAAGCGTTCATGTTCCGGGGACATTAGCGAGCGGGTCCGCTCAGCGGAAGACCTCGTCCAGAATCCGGTCCCCCTCCTGAACGTGGCGGCAAAACCACCGGTCAGCGGGAAAGCGTCCGGAAAGCGAACATCTACGCGCGTTCACGTCTGATGACGTGACGCCAACGCTCCACACACCACGCGTGGACGACAGTTGACCCAGCGTGAATAATTCTCGTGAAAAATATTCCGAGGGGCGCCCCTCGGACCCTCACACGCACCCGGAGGGCGGCGTGCACCCCGCGCACCCGTCGTCACGCGGAGTGCACCATCCACCCCGACCACTCACGCACCGCGACGAGGAGACGCACCGGGCCCCGCGCGTCCGAGCCCTCACATCGGGTGTCACAGATTCTTCACATATTGCTCACGCTCGATCATTTCAATTAATGGTCAACTCCTGCGGAAGCCGTCGGACCAAGTCGATAGATTGGCCTTCCGCAGGCCCTTGCAAGAGGGACATACGGGAACTTATCGGCGCTACGGGGAGGGCAATCACCAATGGCGTGGGACGAATGGGAACAGCTAAAAGCCGAGGCGGCCGAGAAAAGCTCCGCCCGGATGCAGCTGAACCAGCTGCCGCCCGAAGCGGGAGGAGGTCCACCGGCCCAGGGCGACCTGAAGGTGAACCAGAAGGATCTGGCGGCGATCGGCAATGTCGCGTACCGGATGTACGGCGACCTCGAGAAGGCCGGTGACCACGCCCGCGCCTCCACCCAGAAGGCAGCCGGAACTCTGACGACGGAGACGTTCGCCCTGGGCGGAGCCCTCGATCACGTGGCCTCACGCTGGATCGACCAGGTCCGCTCCCTGATGGACGCCTGCGCCCACATCTCGAACCACCTCGACTACACCAAGGCCGCCCACGCCGGCGACGAGGCCTACATCGCCACGGTGGTCAGCAACATCGAGACCCTCGACAAGGGCTTCGACGAAAGGTCCGGCGGCTGATGGATCTCGATTCCCTGCGCTTCGCGAACTTCTCCGACCTTGACGCGGCGATCACCGACTGGGAACAAATGGTCGCAAAACTCAAGATTCTCCAAGGAGATGCCAAGGACGACCTCAAGGCCAAGTCCGACAAAGCGAACTGGGCCGGAGAGAACGCCACCGTCACCCGCGCTTTCGTGGACAAGACGGCGGGCGAGTTCACCGACGCCCACACCCAGGCCGGCACGATCACGAAGATCATCACCGACACCCGCGGTGAACTCGTCAGTTATCGCACTCAGCTCGACGCGGCGATCGACCGCGGACTCAAGAAGAACCTCACCGTGCGTGACACGGGCGAGGGGTCCTTCACCGTCACCATGAACATCCACCCCGACCGTGCGGCGGAGGGCACCACGGTGCCCGAGCACACTCAGCAGGACGTCGATGCGTTCCGCGACGAGATCCAGAACATCCTGAAGAAGGCCACGGAGAGCGACACATCGGCGGCCAAGGTGCTCACGCTCCTGGTCGACCAGGCGAAATACGGCTTCTCCGAGGCCAGTTACGCAGACCGGGACTCCGCGGCCAAGGCGGTGGAGGAGGCGGAGAGGGTCGGCAAGATCCTCAAGAAGGACCCGCACGACGTCACGCTGACCGAGCTCAACTCCCTCAACACCACCCTGGCCGCATACAAGAACGACCCGCTCTTCGCCGAGCGGTTCGCCACCCAGGTGGAACCGAAGAAGGTACTCGAGTTCTACGCCGCAGTCGCCGACCCGTACCAGGGCATGGGCAGGGACCCGAAGTTCTACGAGCAGGCGAAGCGGCTCCAGAAGAACCTCGGCATCACTCTGGGCACTGCCACGCTCTCCGACAGCGACACGATGCAGCGCTGGGAGGAGAAGATGGTGAAGCTGGGCACGGACCGGCTCGGCATCGACGACGCCAACGACCCCACGGGCTTCGGGGTCATGAGCAACCTCATGCGGTTCGGCGACTACGACGACCAGTTCCTCAACTCCTATGGTGACAAGCTCATCGCGTACGACAAGGAACGCAACATCGAGGACATGAGCCCCTGGATCAACAACTGGAACCAGGGCGACCTCAACTTCTGGGACAAGAACGACCGGGGCCGCGACCCGATGACCGGCTTCATGGAAGCCCTGGGCCACAACCCCGAGGCCTCCACCCAGTTCTTCGCCCAGCCCGAAGGCGCGGGAGACACAGTCAACAAGGACGGAGAGGTCAACGAACACCTCACGTACCTGACCAAGGACCGCATCTGGCTCCCGGACCCGACGCTGGACGGCGACGACAAGGTGAACGCGGGCTACGACGCGCTGGGCCACGCTCTGGAATCCGCCACCACCGGGTACGCGTACGACGCCGACCCGATGACCGGCAAGGACCCCCTTCATCCCGGCAGCGGGGACCACCGCACGGCTGCGACGGCAGGGGTCATGGAGCAGGTGGCATACCTGTACGGGAGCGAGAAGGGCCCCGAGATGCTGCACAAGCAGTCGGAGCTGGCGGACAGTCTGGGCAAGATGGGCGCGGCGTACATCGACGACATCGACTACAGCCTGTCGGGCATCGGCAACCACGCACTGGACGACGGTGCTTACCCCGCCAAGTACGCAGGGCGGGCGAATTTCGGCAATGAGGGTGCCGTCAACTTCCTCAGCGTGCTGGGTCAGAACGAGACGTCACATGGAGTTGTCTCAGCCGCGCAGCACCTCTACACCCTCAGCGCGTTGGACGCGTTCCCGGCCACGAGTGAGGCGAACATCGACACCGCTCACGACGCGATGACAACAGGTGCCGAGGCACGCGGCATCCTGGACCACTCACGCGTGCAGCAAGCCGAGACAACGTACAAGGATGACGCCGATCAGGCCAACAAGTCTCTCGGGCGGTCTGGGGACTGGGTCAAGCTGGGCGCCGGGGTGGTCGTCGGAGGCGGAATCGCGGCCATCCCGCTTCCCGGTTCCACCGCCGCCGCACTGGTGGTCGCTCCCATGGCGGCCGACACCGTCGGCGACATGGTGAATACGTTTATCGGCCACGAGGTCGACAAGAGCATCGACGACGCGGAGCAGGACGCCACCGAAAAGTCGCAGATGACCAGCCAGGAGTTCTACAACAAGGGGACCGACCAACTCGGCCTTACCTACGAGGCGTATCTGAAGGATAATCCGCAGTTGGGTGATACGACAGATCACCAGGACTGGACGCAGGACATCGAGGACGGCTACGACCTGGGATCGAGTCAGAACGACTACCGCGGGCGCGCCCCGTACAAGGACTGATCGTGCGACGGAGAGTCATGAACGTGAAGGACGCAACCCCCGTGGGCGCGACGGTGCGCCTGGCGCTCTGCGGAGCCCTGGTGGTCGCCGTGCTCACCGGGTGCAGCACCGACGGACCTGAGCAACCGAAGGAACTCCCCGCGTCTCAGATCTGCGACGGATCCCTGGGGCCCTCGGGTGAGTCCGCACTGAAACGCATCAGCGGCACGGACCGTTTCACGGAGCTCGACGGCTCCAACGAGGCCGGAGATCCGAATGCGTTCTCCCTGCCGCTCGCGGCGCAGCATCTCCATGACGACCTGAGTGACCGTAATCAGTGCCAGCCGTACAAGGCTGACAACGACTTCCCGGTGCTCAGCATCGATTTCGAGGCGCGGGACAGCCACTCGGATCCGACAAACGTGTCTGCGGACGATCTGTCTATCTACCCTCTGGGCCGATTCGCGGTCACGCACAAGGGCGGCGGTGCCACTCTGGTCTTCTCCTGCCCCACGGAAGGAGGCGGGGAAAGCACTCCCTACGTGAGGGCAAGGCTCACGGTGACGAAGGGGCAAGTCGGGCCCGACAGTACAGACAAGGACCAGATGGCCGTCCTGGCCGCCGTGTCCCGAGCCCTGGCTGAAGAACTGGGCTGCGCCGCGCAGGCGAAACTGCCCGCCGTAGTGCCGGACGCCCTGCCCGGATGACACCACGGCCCCGGTGCGGAGGCGGATCGCACCGCCCCCGCACCGGGGCCCGTCACGCCAGGCTCACCGCATCCGGGTGGCCCACTCCTGGACCTTCTTGATCCGGTCCTGGATCTGCCCGGCCGTCGCCTCCGCGCTCGGCGGACCGCCGCAGACCCGCCGCAGCTCGGTGTGGATCACGCCGTGCGGCTTGCCGCTCTGGTGGGTGTACGCCGACACCATCGTGTTGAGCTGCTTGCGCAGCTCCAGCAGCTTCTTGTGCGTGACGACGGGCCGGTCCTCCGCGGCCTTCTCCAGGAGATCGGCCTCAGCGGCCGGCTTCTGACGGCTGTGGGCGATCTGCCGGGTCTGCCGCTTCTGGAGCAGCAGCTGCACCTGGTCGGGTTCGAGGAGCCCCGGGATGCCCAGGTAGTCCTGCTCCTCCTCGCTGCCCGGGTGCGCCTGCATGCCGAACTCGGCACCGTCGTACAGCACCCGGTCGAAGACCGCGTCGGACTCCAGCGCCTCGAAGGGCAGCTGGTCCTCGGTCTCCTCGTCCTCCAGCTTCTCCGCGTCCGCGAGTAGCTGGTCCTCCTCCGCGAAGGGGTTCTCCTCGTCGCTGCCCTTCTTCGGCTTGTCGAGCACGTGGTCGCGCTCGACCTCCATCTCGTTGGCGAAGTCGAGCAGCATGGGGATCGTCGGCAGGAACACCGAGGCGGTCTCGCCGCGCCGCCTCGACCGGACGAAACGTCCGACGGCCTGGGCGAAGAACAGCGGGGTGGAGATGGTCGTCGCGTACACGCCGACCGCGAGGCGCGGTACGTCGACGCCCTCCGACACCATCCGGACCGCGACCATCCACCGCGACCCGTCCTGGCTGAACTTGTCGATGTTCTTTGACGCGGCCTTCTCGTCGGAGAGGACCACGGTCGGCTTCTCCCCGGTGACCGACTTGAGGATCTTGGCGTAGGCGCGCGCCGACTCCTGGTCCGTCGCGATGACCAGGCCACCGGCGTCCGGAATGCCCTTGCGCACCTCGGTCAGCCGCTTGTCGGCGGCGGCCAGCACGTTGGGGATCCAGTCACCGGTCGGCGCGAGTGCGGTGCGCCAAGCCTGCCCGATCGCGTCCTTGGTCATCGGCTCGCCGAGCCGGGCCGCGATCTCGTCACCGGCCTTGGTGCGCCAGCGCATGTTGCCGCTGTAGCTGAGGAAGATCACGGGGCGCACGACACCGTCGGAGAGCGCGTTGCCGTAGCCGTAGGTGTAGTCGGCCGAGGAGCGCCGGATGCCGTCGTTGCCCTCCTCGTACGCCACGAACGGGATCGGGTTCGTGTCGGACCGGAAGGGCGTGCCCGTCAGGGCCAGGCGCCGGGTCGCCGGGTCGAACGCCTCCTGGCACGCCTCGCCCCAGGACTTCGAGTCACCGGCGTGGTGGATCTCGTCGAGGATCACGAGCGTCTTGCGCTGCTCGCACCGGTTGCGGTGCAGCATGGGGCGCACGCCGACACCGGCGTACGTGATCGCGACCCCGTGGTACTCCTTGCTCACGGGTCCCGCGCTGTACTCGGGGTCGAGCTTGATGCCTATGCGGGCCGCGGCCTCCGCCCACTGCTTCTTCAGGTGCTCGGTGGGCGCCACGACGGTGATCTGCTGCACCACGTGGTGGTGCAGCAGCCATGAGGCGAGGGTCAGCGCGAAGGTGGTCTTCCCCGCGCCCGGCGTCGCGACGGCGAGGAAGTCGCGCGGCTGGTCCTGGATGTACTTCTCCATCGCACCCTGCTGCCAGGCTCGCAGCTTCCCGGCCGTACCCCAGGGGGCGCGGCCGGGAAAGGCGGGTGAGAGGTGGTGGGAGGCGGTAGTAGTCACGGTCTCCGGTTCGGGGCTCTCGGGTACGTGGGGCGCTGTCCGCACGGACCGGGACGGGCGCGTACGCGATACGACAACCGGGCCACCCTACCGGCGGGCACGGCCGGACCTCGTATGAACAAGCCGCCGTCCGGTACCGCTGAGACCCTCTTCACAGGCGGGGCCCGATTCACCGGCGAGCCCGGGACAGCCCTCAGGCTTCCTTCACCCGACCCGCCACCCACACCCCGATCAGCGCGACCGCCGCCATCGGCAGGAAGACGACGGTGAACGCGCCCGGGTGCGCACCCGCCGTACCGCTCCCCACGGCTCCGTGGGCGGCCGCGCCGACCGCGCCGCCGCCCAGCGCGGCGAACGCCGCGCCTCCCACGGCGAGCAGCAGCACATTGGCCAGACCGTCCGAGATCTGGAGCGCGGCCGAATTGGCCCCCGCCTCCTCCGGGGCCGACAGCTTCAGCAGCAGCACGCTCGTCGACGCGATCACGATGCCCATGCCGAAGCACCCGACACCCCAGACCACGGCCAGCGTCCACACCGGCACCGAATCGATCAGCACACTCGGCGCGGCCACGATGGCGAGGGCGGCCAGCACCATCCCGGCCACCATCAGCCTCCCCCCGTGCGGCTCCATCCGGGGCCGTGCCAGCACGTACGAACCGAGCGCCCAGGTCAGCCCGCCGGCGGCCAGGGAGAGGCCGGCCAGGGTCGGGGACAGTCCGCGCTGGGTCACGAGCATCAGCGGGACGAAGGACTCGGCCACGATGAACGACCCCGCCGAGATCCCCCGCAGCAGGATCACGGCCGGCAGACCGCGCGCTGCCCGCACGGTCCCCCGGGGCAGCAGCGCGCGCACGGCGGGCACGAGCAGGGCCGCGCCGACGGCGGCGGGCAGCAGCGACGCCCAGCGCAGCTCCTGCCCGGCGAACTGCAGCAGCCCCGCCCCCAGCGAGATCCCGAGCGCGAGCCAGATGCGCCGCCGGTCGAACGGTTCGGCCGCCGCCCGCGCGTCGGCCGGCCCGCCCGCCATGCGGCGGATCGCGGGCAGCGCGAGGCCCAGCGGCAGGAGTATGAGCACCGGGATGCCCACGAAGACCCACCGCCACCCGAGGTGCTCGGTCACGGTCCCCGAGGCGAGCGGCCCGACGACGGACGGGACGATCCAGGCCGCCGAGAACCCGGCCATGATGCTCGGCCGGATCCGCTCCGGGTAGGCCCGCCCGATGACCACGTACAGCGCCACGATCACCAGCCCGCCGCCGACACCCTGGACGGCCCGGCCCAGGACGAACATCCACATGCTCCCCGCCGTACCGGAGAGCAGCAGCCCCGCCCCGAAGGCCCCGATGCCGGTGGCGAGCGGGGCGAGCGGGCCGCGCCGGTCCGCCCACTGCCCAGAGAGCACCATCGCGAAGAGGCTGGTGGTGAAGTACGCGGAGAACGCGAACGCGTAGAACGGGATGCCGTCCAGCTCCCGGGCCGCCACCGGCATCGCCGTACCGACGGCGGTCGCCTCGAAGGCGATCAGCAGGACGACGGACACGATGCCGATGCTCAGCGCCCTGTACGTACGCCCGAGCACGCCTTCCGCCGAATCGGCCGCCGCATCGGGTACACCGGCCGGCGCGGTGGTCTCCACAAGGGTTGCGGTGACCTCGGCGTCACTGGGTTCCACGGCAGTCATGGCCCCCAGAGTAAGGGGCTATACGCCGGGTGACCCCTGTCGGAGGGCGGGTATCGGGCTGGTCCCTTCGACGTACGACCGACGCCCGTGAGACGGGCCGGCCCGGTGTGGGCCACCGCGGCGGCTCGCCGAACGTGAACGCGGTGTGGCAGTCGCATTGCGGCCCCCACGACACTGTTGAGGCGGCCCGGCCCGGCCCGTACGGTCGACAGCAGATCAAGAAACGCACGGCCGTGTGCCCGAGTGGTTCAGGGGCTCGACTGCAACTCGAGTTACACCGGTTCGAATCCGGTCACGGCCTCCAGCGGAAGCGCACGAAGGGGAACGGCCGCCTCCATGGTGCGGGGGCGGCCGTTTCCGTGTGCGCTACGCAGGGTCCAGCGAGGGCCGCACTGTGAGCCCTCCGTCGTTCTCGCAGGCCAGCTCTTTCGCCCAGAACCGACCAGGTCGCTGCTCCGGCAGGCAAACCCCACGAAGGCGCCATTCGACGCGGAGCCCAGCCCCCTGGTCAGCACCGGTGACACACCGCACCCCCGGGTTGCAAGTGCAACGTGAATCACGCGTCAGGACTTCGCGGCGGCCACCGCGGCCTGGGGCCTGATCGGGAGCCGGTTGACCGGGCGGCCTGTCGCGGCGCGCACCGCGGACGCCACGGCCGCCGGGGAGGTCACCACCGGTACGGCGGATGCCGCCTTGGCACCGAAGGGGGCGACCACGTCCCTCTCCTCCACCAGTTTCACGATGCGGATGTCCGGTGCGTCCAACGAGGTCGGAAGCGCGTATCCCGTCAGGTCCGGGTGCCGGATCAGGCCGCGCGCGGTGCGGAGGTTCTCCGTCAGCGCGGCGCCGATCCCCTGCGTGACACCCGCCTCGATACGGATCGCCAGCTGGGACGGGTTGAGGACCCGGCCGACGTCCTGGGCGACGGCCATCTCCACCACGCGGACCGAGCCGAGTTCGATGTCCACGTCGACCACCGCGCGGACCGCGCAGAAGGCCAGGCCCACGAACGCGTCGCCCTGGCCCGACTCGTCGAGGGGTTCGGTGGGGTGCGGGCGGCACTGGGCGGTGGCCCAGAGCTCCTTGCCGTCCATCGCCTCCGTGACCGTCGTGGACAGCACACCGTCGTACGAGGTGATCTTGCCGTCGGCGATCTGCAGGAGCTCCGTCGACATGCCGAACTTGTGGGCCAGCGGCTGCAGCAGCTGGGTCCGGACCATCTTGGCGGCGCGCTCGACCGCGCCGCCCGAGACCCAGGTGTGACGGCCGTGCGTCGCCGGGCCTGCGGGGGGCTGGTCCGTGTCGACAGCCGCGACGTGGACCTCCTCGATGCCCAGGGTCTCCTGGACGATCTGGCGGGCGAGCGTGGTGAAGCCCTGGCCGGTCTCCACGGCCGCGCAGATCACGGTGGCGGCACCGTCGTGGACCCGGACCGTGGCCGTGGAGACCTCGTCCGCGCCCTCGGCGCCGAGCATGTGGACCATGCCAAGCGCGTAGCCGACCCCTCTGCGTACGGCACCGGGCTCACCCGCGCCCTCCGGCCCCCCCGGGAGGAGCCAGTCGTCCTCCGGGGAATCCTTCGGCAGGGTCGGCAGCGGGAAGTCGCGCAGCTCGCCGAGGAGTTCGGCGACCGGCGCGGGGCAGGTCACCGTCTGGCTGGTGGGCAGCATGTCGCCGGTGGAGAGGGCGTTGCGCAGGCGGAGTTCGACGGGGTCGATGCCCAGCTTCGCCGCCAGCTTGTCCATCTGGCCTTCGTAGGCGGCGCAGACCTGCATGGCACCCTCGCCGCGTACGTGGCCTGAGGGCGGGTTGTTCGTACGGACCGCCCAGCCCTCAATGAAGGCGTGCGGGACGACGTAGGGGCCGCAGGCGAAGGCGACGGCGGCGGCCAGGGATTCGGACGAGGCGTCGGCGTACGCGCCCGCGTCGAGGAGGATCTGGGCCTCGACCTTGACCAGCCGGCCCTCGCTGTCCGCGTGATGGCGGTAGCGCAGCAGGGTCGGGTGGCGGTGGGCGTGGCCGAGGAAGGACTCCTCGCGGGTGGCGGCCAGCTTGACCGGGCAGCCGGTGCGCAGGGCGAGCAGGCCGAGCGGGATCTGGAAACCGGGGTCCTCGCGGTCACCGGTGGCCCCGGGGACGCCGGTCACGACGACCTTGACGCGCTCGGGGTCCAGCCCGAAGCAGGCGGCGGCGAGGTCGCGGTCGGTGTGCGGGTCGGTGGACGCCGTGTAGAGCTCGACGCCACCGTCGGGGCGGGGTACGGCGAGGCCGGCCTCCGCGCCGATCGGGGCGGGGTCCTGACGCCCGATGCGGTAGAGGCCCTCGACGATGACCTCGCCCACGGTGTCCGGGTCGCCGTAACGCAGGGGGATGTGCCGGATGAGGTTGCCGTCGGGGTGCAGCGCTTCGGCTGCGAAGGCCTTCTCCGGGTCGGTGACCGGTTCGAGAACCTCGTACTCGACGGTGATCGCGGCGGCGGCCAGCCGCGCGGTGTCCGGGTGGTCGGCGGCGACGGCGGCGATGGCCTCACCGTGGTGGCGCACGAGGTCGGAGGCGAAGACCGGCCGGTCGACGACGCTGCGGCCGTACGCGCCGTCCCCGGGGATGTCCTCGTGCGTGACGACGGCTCGGACGCCCGGCATCCGGGCGGCGGCCGAGGTGTCGATCGAGAGGATGCGTGCGTGCGGGTGCGGGGAGCGCAGCATCGCGGCCCAGAGCAGTCCCTCGGCCCACAGGTCGGCCGCGTAGGGGAACGTGCCCTCGGTCTTGGCACGGACGTCGGCGGGCGGCAGCGACGCGCCCAGACCGAGCGCGGGCAGCTCCTGGTCCGGTTCGGTGCCCTCGGACTGCGGGCTGGTGCGCGTGGTGCTGGTCGCGGTGGCTGCGTCGCTGGTCACGCCGCCTCCTTGTCGTTCGCTCCGTTGCGGCGGCTGGTGGTGGAGGTGAGCGGTCGTGCGGGGGACGGCGCGGAGTTCACCGGACGTCTCCCTCGTGCTGGACGCCGCCCTCACCGGGGGCGGCCTGGTGCGGGATGCGCGGTTCGAGGTCATCCAGCGTGCCCGTCGCCGGCTCCGAAACCGCCTCGCGGCCCGCGACGACCTCGCGTACGGCGTCGAGCACACCGCGGTAGCCGGAGCAACGGCAGAGGTTGCCGCACAGGGCCTGCCGCGTCTCCAGCTCGCTGGGGGCGTGGTTGCCCTCAAGGAGGTCGTGGACGGTCATGGCCATGCCCGGGATGCAGAAGCCGCACTGGACGGCCCCGCACTTGGCCAGGGCACGCTGGACGTCGGACGGTTCGCCGTCCACCGCGAGCCCTTCGACGGTGCGGACCTCGCTGCCGGCGGTAGTGGCGGCGGGCACCAGGCACGAGGCGACGAGGCGGCCGTCGACCTGGACGTTGCAGGCACCGCACTCGCCCTGCGAGCAGCCGTCCTTGGCGCCGGCGAGGCCGAGGCGCTCCCGCAGGACGTAGAGCAGCGACTCCCCGATCCAGGCGTCGGCGACGGGGCGGTCGGCTCCGTTCACGTGGAGGACGTACGAGGCGGAGGCGTGCTCGCTCGGTGCGTCCATGGCGGCGGCCGCCGGCTCGTCGGCCGGCACGAGGGGGTCCTCGAGGGCGTGCTCAAGGGCATGTTCGGGTTCGGGGACGCGTTCGGCCTCGGTGTCCGGGGCGTCTTCCGTCTCCGGGGTCTCCGGGGTCCCGGCGGTGTCCGCGACCTCCTCCGGCTCACCGGGGGTCTCCGGGGCCTCCGAGGGTGCGTCCGGGGCCGGATGGGCGCCCTCGGCGCCCTCGGGGGTCTGCCCTGTCTCTGCGGCTTCCTGCGGCGTCTCAGCGGCCTCCTGCGGCGCCCCAGGGCCCTCCTCGGCCACGGTGGCGGGCTCCGACGGCTCGGGCACCACCGGTTCCTGCGTCGCCCACGGCGCGCGAGCGCCGCCGGGAAGGGTGACGGGGGGACTGTCCGCGTACCACTGGGCCATCGCCGAGGCCGCGAACTCGCCGGACTCCTCCGGAATGTCGCCGCCGGCGACCGGGACCGTCCACTGCCCGGTGTGCCCGGCAGGCTCGGGGGACGGCTCGGGTTCGGGTTCGGCGGGGTGTGCGGCCTCGTTGAAGTTCCAGTGGGCCGTCGTGGACGACGTCTGCGCGTACTGGGACGTGTCCGGGTACGGCTGCTGGTACTGCTCCTGCTGCTGGTTCGGGTCGGGCCACCGCACCGCGTCCGGCGCGGCCTCCGGACCGGCGTGCTCGGCGGCCCGCTCCTGCTGGCCCTGCGTCTGCAGGACCCAACTGCCCGTGACCGCGGGGTCGAGCCCGGCGGCCGGGGTCAGCGGAAGGATCATGGGCGGCACGTAGCTGTGCCCGGGAGCGGCCAGCGGGTCGCCTCCGAGGTCCGCGAAGTCCTCCGGGGGCAGGTGGACGAAGGCGGTGGCCTCCGCGTCGTACTCACCGCCCTGCGGGGTCGGCTCCCAGCCGGCGTAGGGGTCGGGCTGCACGTGCCGCTGCCCGGGGTTTTCCTCATTGCTCACGACAGTGCCCTCCCCAGCGCGCGTCGGGCGAGCGCGGCGACCGTGCGCCGCAGGTGCAGGACGGCGGGTGACAGCGGCGGTGCCTCGCCGCCGTCTTCCGGTGGTTCCTGGTCGGGGATGCAGGCCGCGGCCACGTACTCGCCGAAGGCGGCCAGCGCGTCGGGGGCCAGGCCCCGTTCGCCGTCCCAGTCGACCAGGGAGGCGATCCAGCGCTCGGCCTCCAGGGGCCGCAGCGGCATCGGCGCGATCGCGCCGACCGCGCAGCGCACGCCGCGCCGGGCCGGGTCCAGGACGATCGCGACGGATGCTGTGGCGCGGCCGGGGCCGGTGCGGCCGGTCGCCTTGAGGAACACCTGGGGGGCGTGCAGCAGTGGTACGCGGACGAAGCCGATCAGCTCGGCGGGTTCGAGCATCTCGCGACCCGCCAGCAGGTGCGAGACGGGGATCTCCCGGCGGGCGCCCTCGGGGCCCGCGATGACCAGCTCGGCCTCCAGGGCCGCCAGGACCGGCAGCGCGTCGCCGGTCGGGGCCGCGGTGGCGATGTTGCCGCCGAGTGTTCCGGCGTTACGGATCTGGGGCGGTCCCGCGGCGCGCGCCGAGGCCGCCAGTGCGGGGATGAGGGCGGCGAAGTCGGGCCGCCCCATGCGTGCGTGGGTGAGGCCGGCCCCGAGGAGGGCGTGGCCGTCCTGGTAGTGCCAGCCGCGCAGCTCGCTGATCCGGCCGAGGCCGACGAGTCCCGAGGGCCTCAGCTGCCCCTTGTTGACGGCGGACATGAGGTCCGTGCCGCCGGCCACGGGGACGGCGGCGGGCATGGCGCCGAGAGCCGCCACGGCCTCGTCGAGCGAGGCCGGCAGCGTTACCGACCGCATCGCCTGCGGTGCGTGCGTGGTCAACCCAGCTGCCCCTTCCCGGTGTCCCGGCAGTCCCGCCTGTCCGCCGTACGGTACGTGCTCACGGCCGGGACGTGGCAACTCTGGCACATCTTCCGGGCGGCCCGACGCGAGGGTCCGCGAAGGGCGTTTCCGTCTCCGACCAGGCGAAAAATCACCTTTGACAGGTGTTCTGCCCAGTACACGAATTGCTTCTCTTCAGCAAGTTCGTACGCCTTATACAGTTCCCCTGACCGGAGGGCGGGACAGCGGTCACCTGGTCGGGGGCGGTCCTTCGATCGGGCGACCCAGGACACCGGGCCGGCGTTGCCACGGCAGGGGGCCGGCGGGCGGCCGGTAGTCGACGCCCATGGCGTCGAGCCGGGCGTAGTGGGTGCGCATGCGCCGGTCGAAGTCGGCGAAGTCGCGTTCCCCCGGGGCCGGGAGCGGCGACCAGGCGACCTCGGCGAAGGCCGCGAGCCGCGGGAAGACCTGGTAGTCGACACGGGCCTGGTTCTGCATGACCTCGGTCCAGACGTTGGCCTGGGTGCCGAGGATGTGCCCGGCCGCCTCGTCGGAGAGGCCCGGGGGGACCGGCTCGAAGCGGTAGACGTCCTCCAGGGTGCGCACGAAACCGATGGGCATCGGCTCGTCGGCGCCGCCGTCCTGACGGTGGTCCAGATAGACCTGCTGCTCCGGGCACATCACGACGTCGTGGCCGGCTTCAGCGGCGGCGACGCCGCCCGCGTAGCCGCGCCACGACGACACCGCGGCGCCTTCAGGGAGGCCACCCTCGAGGATCTCGTCCCAGCCGATGAGGCGGCGGCCCCTGCCGGTCAGCCAGCGGTCGAAGTGGCGGATGAACCAGGACTGCAGTTCGTCCTCGTCGGCCAGGCCGAGTTCGGCCATGCGGGCCTGAGCGGCCGGTGATGCCTTCCACTGGTCCTTGAGGCATTCGTCGCCGCCGATATGGATGAACGGCGAGGTCTCCGCCGGGAACAGGCCGAGCAGTTCCTCGAAGACGCCCTCGAAGAAGCGCAGGGTGTTGTCGGTGGGGGCGAGTACGTTCGGGTTGATGCCCCAGGTGTCCCACACGGAAAGGGCGGACGTGTCGACGACATCGGTGTTGCCGAGTTCCGGATACGCGCTGATGGCTGCCTGCGAGTGCCCCGGGATGTCGATTTCGGGCACCACGCGGATATGCCGCTCGGCGGCGTACGCGACGATTTCCCGGATGTCGTCCTGGGTGTAGTAACCACCGTGCGGTGTCTCGTCCCACAGTTCGGAGGCGCGGTGACCGTATTTGGTGCGTGCCCGCCACGCGCCGGCCTCCGTGAGCCGGGGATGGCGCTTGATCTCGATCCGCCAGCCCTGGTCGTCGGTGAGGTGGAAATGGAAGACGTTGAGTTTGTGCGCGGCCAGCAGGTCGAGCATGCGCAGCACGCCGTCCTTGGGCATGAAGTGCCGTGCCACGTCGAGCATCAGACCGCGCCATCCGAAGCGCGGACGGTCCTGGATCTCGGTGAGGGGAACGCGCCTTCCCGAGCCGGGACCCACCGGGGCCCGCCTGAACGCCTCGGGGCCGAGGAGCTGGCGCAGGGTCTGCGCCCCCCAGAAGACCCCGGCGGCGCTGCCACCGCTGATCCGCACACCCCGGACGGGGTCCACGCCGAGCCGGTACCCCTCGGGCTCCAGTGCGGGATCCACCTGCAGTTCGACGGTGTTCGTGCTGCTCGCGACACCCGTCGGTGCGGGGGCGAGGGGAAGACCGAGGGCGCCCCCGAGGGTGCTGCGCAGCCATCGCTCCGTGCCCTCGGTGCCGGGCCCCGCGGTCAGTGTCGTGGCACCGTCGAGTACGAATGCGCCGCTGTCGTCGCCGCCGGTGCGCACCGGCGCCGGAATCAGGTTGTCCATCCCTGATCTTGCGTGGTATCCCCGGCTTCTGCCGAGGAGGGAAACGCATCCTTGTCCCCGAGCCGCGCAGCGGCGGAGTTCTCTGCGGCTCCGGGGTGACGGTCAGGTGGGACGTTTCTGGCTCTCGATGTACTGGCGGATCACAGTCAGTGGTGCTCCGCCACATGATCCGGCGAAGTAGGAGCGGGACCAGAACACCGAGCCCATCCCGATCCGGTTTATCCGGCTGGTGTACTCGGTGCGCAGATAGCGCGAGCTGACACCCTTCAAGCTGTTGATCAGCTTGGACAGAGCGACCTTCGGTGGGTAGTGCACCAGCAGGTGGACGTGGTCGGTCTCGCCGTTGAACTCGCGCAGCTCCACGTCAAAGCTGCTGCACACCTCGCGCATGATCTCCTCGCACCGCTTGAGCATGACGTCATCGAAGACGCCTCGCCGGTACTTGGTGACGAACACCAAATGGGCATGGAGGTTGTATGTGACGTGGCGACCGTTGCGAATATCGGGGTTTGGTTCCCGACGCGGTGACATACTCCAAGCGACCGTCGAGCAGGCCGCACCGGACCCGCTGCCGGCGACCGGCAGCGTGGTCGGTATCGACCTCGGGATAGCCAACTTCCTCGCCGACTCCGACGGCGAGTTCGTTCCCAGCCCGCGCCACGGGCGGAGGGCCGGCGCGAAGCTCGAAGCCGCACAGCAGGCCCTCGCCCGGTTCCCGCGAGTCCGCCGGGACAAGCGCACGAAGAACCACCAGCGGGCGGTTGAGACGGTTGCGGACCTGCATCGCAAGGTCCGCCGCCAGCGCCTGGACCACGCGCACAAGACCGCGCTCGACCTCGTACGCCGGCACGACTTCATCGCGCACGAGAACCTCAGGATTCGCAACATGGCCAAGGCGCCGGCACCGAAGCCGGACCCCGAACGGCCCGGCAGCTTTCTGCCCAACGGGTCCGCGAGCAAGGCCGGGCTGAACAAGTCGATCCACGATGCCGGATGGGGGGTGTTCCCGACGATCCTGCACGCCAAGGCTGAAAGCGCCGGACGGGAAGTGATCGCCGTGGACCCCCGCAACACTTCCCGCACCTGCCCCCGGTGCGGGCACGTCTCGGCGGAGAACCGGCCCACACAGGAGAAGTTCCACTGCCAGTCCTGCGGCCACCACGCACACGCGGACACGGTGGGCGCCCTGAACGTTCTACGGGCCGGGCTGGTCCGTCGCGACGCCCAACCGGCATAGCGAGAAGCCCCCGGATTCATCCGGGGGAGGAGTCACGTCAGTCCTTCACCGCTCCGCCGAGTCCGGAGAAGAGGCGTCGCTGTACGAGGACGAAGAAGACCAGCACGGGAATGGTCATCACCGTGGAGGCGGCCATGATCCCTCCCCAGTCGTTCTCGTCGGGTTTGAAGAAGACCAGCAGCGCCATGAGCAGCGTCGACTGGGAGGTGTCGCTGATGTTGACATCCTCCCCTCCCTGAGGGAGGGGATTCCTACGGCTCGCGCCGTGGGGTTTTCTGCTTCGTCGCCGACTGCCCGCCCGGAGAACTCCGTTGAGGTCTTACACCAGCTCCACAGACTGTCACGGCCAGCCCGGCCGCCAGAAGGTTCTTCGCCGCGTTCACGTCCCTGTCATGGACCGTGCCGCAGCCGCACGTCCACGTTCGCACGTGCAGGGGCATCTTCGATGCGATGGTGCCGCAGTTCGAGCACAGCTTCGACGAGGGGAAGAAGCGGTCAACGACCACCACGTCCCGCCCGTACCACCCGGCCTTGTACTCCAGCATGGTGCGGAACTCGGCCCATGCCGCGTCACTGATGGCGCGGGCCAGCGAACGGTTTCTGACCATGTTGCGGACGGTCAGGTCCTCGATCACGAGCGTTTGGTTCTCACACACGAGTCGGGTGGTCAGCTTGTGCAGGTGATCACGACGCCGGTCAGCGATCCGGGCGTACACCTTGGCAACCTTCAGCCGGGCCTTCGCCCGATTGCTGGAGCCCTTCGCCTTCCGGGACAGGTTCCGCTGCGCTTTCGCCAGACGGGCCCGGTCGCGACGCTCATGCCTCGGGTTCGAAACCTTCTCCCCGGTCGACAGGGTCATCAGGGCGGTGAGGCCCACGTCGATACCGACCGCCGCGTCCACGGTGGGCGACGCCTTCACCGAGGGGTCTTCGACGAGCACCGACACGAACCAGCGCCCCGCCGGATCCTGCGACACCGTCACCGTGGACGGCGAAGCACCCTCGGGCAGGGGCCGCGACCACACGATGTCCAGCGGGTCCTTCATCTTCGCGAGAGTGAGACGGCCGCCCTGGAAACGGAAGCCGCTGGTGGTGTACTCCGCCGACCGGCGGGACTTCTTCCGGGACTTGAAACGCGGATATTCGGCCCGCTTGGCGAAGAAGTTCGCGAAGCCGGCTTGCAGGTGCCGCAGGCACTGCTGCAACGGCACCGACGACACATCGTTCAGGTACGCCAGTTCGTCGGTCTTCTTCCACGCGGTGAGCATCGCCGACGTCTGGTTGTAGTTGACGCGCTCCTGACGCGTCCACGCCTGCGTGCGTGCGGCGAGCGCCAGGTTGTAGACCTTCCGCACACATCCGAAGGTGCGCGACAGCTCCGCCGCCTGCGCATCCGTCGGATAGAAGCGGTACTTGAACGCCCGCTTCACGTGACTGGTGGCCATGGCTCACAAACTAGCAGCAGCTTGCGTGAAGATCGAACCTGCTGGTCGGAGCACGGCCTTTCGCCTGGCGGCGAAACCCCGCCGTTGCCCTGCTCCGCAGGGGTTTCGTTTCCTCCCCGGCCTGAAGGCCGGGGTATCCACGAAAGGACTCCGATGAAGGAGAAGACGCTCGTCGCGACGAGGCCGTGGAAGACGAGCGGGAAGAGGATCTGCCACAGGAAGCGGGCGCGGCTCGCCCCGTCGATGCAGGCTGCCTCCTCCAGAGCGTCCGGGACGGCCTTCACTCGAAGGCGGCCACCGCGGCGTCGACGACCTTCTCCTTGGGCTTGTTGCCGACCTCTTGGAAGAGCCAGACGCGCAGGGTCCCGGTCTTCTCGTCCCCACCGGCGCCGGTGTCTGAGGTCTGCGGCGCGCAGGCGGTGGCGGTGACGCCCGCCAGTACAAGAGCCGCGGCCGGAGCGGCGATTCGGGCAGAAAGCTTCATCCGGGACCCCTGCCGGTCAAGCGTTGCACTCCATGCAACGCACGTTTCGTTCTGCACAACTGGCAGGAGACTAAGGGCGTGCCGGTACGCCGACAAGTGGTCTCAACCACTCTGTGACCACCCGGTGCGGCCCGCGCAACGCGCTGGCATGCGAATGGCCCCCGGGACACGCGGCGACGCGTGCCCCGGGGGCCATGTCCGGGTCCGGGGGCCGGGAAGTCCGGAGGGGGTCGGAGAGAGATCCGGAAGGCAGCCTGGTGGAAGTCCGGAAAAAGGCTGGAAAAAGGCGCGGACTACTTCTTGCCGCTGTTGTCCTTGCCGCCCTTGTCCTTGTCTCCACCGGCGCCCATGGACTCGTAGATCTCCTTGCACATGGGACAGACCGGGTACTTCTTGGGGTCGCGCCCCGGGACCCAGACCTTGCCGCACAGCGCCACCACGGGAGTGCCCTCCAGGGCGCTCGCCATGATCTTGTCCTTCTGGACGTAATGCGCGTAGCGCTCGTGGTCGCCGTCGCCGTTCGACACCTGAGGTGTCGGCTCCACGAGGGTCCCCGTACCTGCCCCGCGCTCGGGCTCAAGAGTGCTCATAACTGCCAAGCGTACTGAAAGCTCCGGGCATCAGTTGAGCGAAGGGTCGTCCGGATACGTCGCGATCATCGCCAGCTCGCTGCGCTGGCGGCGGAGAACCGCCCGCCAGAGGTTCTCCGGGCGTGGCGAGGAGACGTCGCCGGGCTCCGACTCGACCACGTACCAGGCGCCGTCCTTCAGCTCCCGCTCCAGCTGGCCGGGCCCCCAGCCCGCGTACCCGGCGAAGATCCGCAGGGAGCCGAGCGCCGCCGCGAGCAGTTCCGGGGGCGCCTCCAGGTCCACCAGGCCGATGGCCCCGTGCACCCGCCGCCAGCCCAGAGGACCCTCGTCCCCGGGAATCACCGCGACACCCAGCGCGGAGTCGAGCGAGACCGGGCCCCCCTGGAAGACCACGTCCGGCTCACCAGCCAGGCCGGCCCAGGACGCGAGGATGTCGCCGACGCCGACCGGGGTCGGCCGGTTGAGGACCACTCCGAGTGAACCCTCCTCGTCGTGATCCAGGAGCAGCACCACCGCGCGGTCGAAATTCGGGTCCGCCAGGGCGGGAGCCGCCACGAGCAGCCGGCCTGTGAGCGAGGACACCTCCGTCATGGCACAGATGATCCCGCATCTTCGCCCTCCGCGGGCGCCGCGTGGCACTCCCGTCGGCGGCGGCCGCCCGTCCGCAGCTCAGGGCGCACGGGCGCCGCACGGGCACACGGGGAGCGCACGATCGGGGGGTGTACGGCCACGGCCGCAGGACGGTAACCCTGCGCAAGCGGCGGCGAGCAGAACGTGTTGTGGCGGATTCATGACGCGTCGAAGCCCCCCGGGGCCTTACTGAAGGGGGGTCTGCGGCCATTACCCTTTTGTTGGCCCCCTGCCCGACCACTCCGGAACGCGAGATACATGACCGGCACAGACGATGTCCTGCTTGTCCACGGCGGCACCCCGCTGGAGGGCGAGATCCGCGTCCGAGGCGCCAAGAACCTGGTGCCGAAGGCAATGGTCGCCGCGCTGCTCGGCAGCGGGCCCAGCCGGCTGCGCAACGTGCCCGACATCCGCGACGTGCGGGTGGTCCGAGGGCTGTTGCAGCTGCACGGCGTGACCGTCAAACCAGGCGACGAACCGGGCGAACTCATCCTCGACCCGTCGCACGTCGAGAGCGCGAACGTCGCCGACATCGACGCGCACGCGGGCTCGTCGCGCATCCCGATCCTCTTCTGCGGCCCCCTGCTGCACCGGCTGGGTCACGCCTTCATCCCGGGTCTCGGCGGCTGCGACATCGGCGGCCGGCCGATCGACTTCCACTTCGAGGTGCTCCGCCAGTTCGGCGCGATCATCGAGAAGCGGGCCGACGGCCAGTACCTCGAAGCCCCCCAGCGGCTTCGCGGTACGAAGATCCGGCTGCCGTACCCGTCGGTGGGGTCCACCGAACAGGTGCTGCTGACCGCCGTACTCGCCGAAGGCGTCACCGAGCTGTCCAACGCGGCGGTCGAACCGGAGATCGAGGACCTCATCTGCGTCCTGCAGAAGATGGGCGCGATCATCTCCCTGGACACCGACCGGACCATCCGGATCACGGGTGTCGACAGGCTCGACGGGTACACCCACCGGGCGATCCCGGACCGTCTGGAGGCGGCGTCCTGGGCGTCCGCCGCCCTGGCGACCGAGGGCAACATCTACGTGCGCGGTGCCCAGCAGCGCTCGATGATGACGTTCCTCAACACCTTCCGCCGGGTCGGCGGCGCCTTCGAGATCGACGACGAGGGCATCCGCTTCTGGCACCCGGGCGGCGCGCTGAACGCCATCGCGCTGGAGACCGACGTGCACCCGGGCTTCCAGACCGACTGGCAGCAGCCGCTCGTGGTCGCCCTGACACAGGCCGCCGGCCTGTCCATCGTCCACGAGACGGTGTACGAGTCCCGGCTCGGCTTCACCTCGGCGCTCAACCAGATGGGTGCGCACATCCAGCTCTACCGCGAGTGCCTCGGAGGCTCCGACTGCCGCTTCGGGCAGCGGAACTTCCTCCATTCGGCGGTCGTGTCCGGCCCCACGAAGCTCCAGGGCGCGGATCTGGTCATCCCCGACCTGCGCGGCGGCTTCTCGTACCTGATCGCCGCGCTGGCGGCCCAGGGCACGTCCCGGGTGCACGGCATCGACCTGATCAACCGCGGCTACGAGAACTTCATGGACAAGCTGGAGAAGCTCGGCGCCAAGGTCGAACTGCCGGGCGGCTCACTCGTCTGACACCGTTGCGGGCGCGCTCCGGCGCGCGCACAGTGCTGCCGCACACAGCATTGCGCACCTGCGCACCACAGTCCGCCGCCCCGGCCCCCGTGAGGGACCGGGGCGGCGGACTTCTGCGTACACCCGCCCGTGCCCCGCGCGGGCACCGGCGAACGCGGCGCACCCCGGGCGGCTGTCCCGTCCCGCGTCGCACGAAGCGCCGCGTCGACCGGACGCCGCAGGGCGCCCCGCAGGGCCGGACGGGCCCATTACCCCTCCCGGGGGCCATCCGGGGCCGCCGGGGCGCCGCAGGAGGCCTCACAGGGCCCGCAGGGACGGTGTGCGCTCCGCCTGGCGCCCAGGAGACGCCGTCCGGGTATGCCGAAGGACGGCCGTCCCGGTCAGGACGGCCGCCCTTCTTGATGCCTTGGGGCCTTACTTGCCCTTGGCGGCTTCCTTGAGCTTGGAGCCCGCGGAGACCTTCACGCTGTAGCCGGCCGGGATGTTGATCGGGTCGCCGGTCTGCGGGTTACGAGCGGTGCGAGCGGCACGGTGGGTGCGCTCGAAGGTCAGGAAGCCGGGGATGGTGACCTTCTCGTCGCCCTTGGCGACGATCTCGCCGACGGTCTCGGCGAGCGCGGCCAGAACGGCGTCGGCGTCCTTGCGGGTCACCTCGGCACGGTCGGCCAGGGCGGCCACCAGCTCACTGCGGTTCATGTTTGTACTCCCGTGTTCTTCTTGCCTGTGAGGCGTGAGATCGAAGCCGATGCTGCCAGGGCCCTCTGACAGTCCCCGGACCCGGGTCTGATGTCAGACCCTCGCGCCCGAATACGCATCCTGCCCCCACCTGCGGCGCTAACGCCAATCCGAAACCCCTCGACGTCACACGAAAAGCACCACCGATTGCCTGTGATGACGTTCCGTCGACTTGTTGGAGCGGTCCGCAGCGGTGGCAGGGCCTGTGGGGCTCGCTGCCCGCCCACCCTAAAGGGGCGTTTGGGACGCCGCGACCCGCGACGCGCCGTACGGGGGCCCGGACGTGAGGTACGGCACCGTCCGCAGGAGCCGTGCCCGGCCCCTGCGGACGGCGTGTGACAGGCCGTCCGGCCCGACGGCCCTACGCGGGGTCGGTCGTGGCCGCCGCGGCTCCGGACGCCTTGGCGGCGTCCCGGACGGCGCCGGCGACGGCGCCCGCGACCTTGTCGTTGAAGACGGACGGGATGATGTAGTTCGCGTTGACCTCGTCCTCGGCCACGACGTCGGCGAGGGCGCGCGCGGCGGCGAGCATCATCGCCGTGTCGACGGTGCGGGACTGGGCGTCCAGCAGACCGCGGAACACACCCGGGAAGACCAGCACGTTGTTGATCTGGTTCGGGAAGTCGGAGCGTCCCGTCGCGACGACCGCCGCCGTCTCACGCGCGATCGCCGGGTCCACCTCGGGGTCCGGGTTCGCGAGCGCGAACACGATCGCGCCGTCGGCCATCGCCGCGACGTCGGTGCCGTCCAGCACGTTGGGAGCCGAGACGCCGATGAACACGTCCGAGCCGACCACGGCCTCCTTGAGCGTGCCGGTGACGCCCTCGGGGTTGGTGTTGTCGGCGATCCAGCGCAGCGGCGAGTCCGGGGTGGCGTCCACCAGGTCCTCACGGTCCGCGTGCACCACACCGTGGATGTCGGCGACGACGGTGTGCTTGACGCCCGCGGCGATGAGCAGCTTGAGGATGGCCGTGCCGGCGGCGCCCGCACCGGACATGACGACCCGTACGTCGCCGATCGCCTTGCCCACCACGCGAAGCGCGTTGGTCAGCGCGGCCAGCACGACGATCGCCGTGCCGTGCTGGTCGTCGTGGAAGACGGGGATGTCGAGGGCCTCGCGCAGCCGTGCCTCGATCTCGAAGCAGCGAGGGGCGGAGATGTCCTCCAGGTTGATCCCGGCGAACCCGGGGGCGATCGCCTTGACGATGGCGACGATCTCGTCGGTGTCCTGGGTGTCCAGGCAGATCGGCCAGGCGTCGATGCCGGCGAAGCGCTTGAAGAGGGCGGCCTTGCCCTCCATCACGGGCAGCGCCGCCATGGGGCCGATGTTGCCGAGACCGAGCACCGCGGAGCCGTCGGTGACCACGGCGACGGAGTTCCTCTTGATGGTCAGACGGCGGGCGTCCTCGGGGTTCTCGGCGATCGCCATGCAGACCCGCGCCACACCGGGGGTGTAGATCATCGAGAGGTCGTCACGGTTGCGGATGGGGTGCTTGGACGCCATCTCGATCTTGCCGCCGAGGTGCATCAGGAACGTACGGTCGGAGACCTTGCCGAGGATGACGCCCTCGATGCCGCGCAGACCCTCCACGATCTCGTCCGCGTGCGAGGTGGAGGAGGCTGCGATGGTGACGTCGATCCGCAGCTTCTCGTGGCCGGAGGCGGTCACGTCGAGGCCGGTGACCGAGCCACCGGCGGACTCCACGGCAGAGGTGAGGTGGGAGACCGCGGTGCCGCTCGCGGGCACCTCCAGCCTGACCGTCATCGAGTACGAGACGCTGGGCGCCGTTGCCATGGCCGAGTCCTTCGCTTTTCTGAGCTTCGCTGCCGCACGTGTTCGGGGCCGGGCCCCGTACGTGCGTTCCGATGGTCGCACCTACCGGCTGGTAGCCGGTAATGACTGCCACTTTTCGGAAGTTTTTTTCCGCCATACGAGAAGTGATCTCCGCACGTAACCCCGGTCGGCCGGGAATCGCTGCCGTGAACGCGAACAGACCCGCGCCACCGAACAGGTGACGCGGGTCTGTCTTCCAGCAGTAGAACGACACCGGCCCGCCATGCTCGCCTCGCGGCAAGTGGTCGCTCGTAGCGACGAAGGTTGGGCCCGGGGGCTTGGATCGAGCCGGTGTCGACTCCAGGCTAACAAAGACCCCGGAAAAGTGATTCCCGTACGGCGGGTTGACTCGGAAAGACGCTCCGCGCGCGGCCGCCTCAGTCCCTCAGCAGGTCCGGCACACCGTCCTCGTCGGGCATGTCGCGCTCCCCGGAGACCACGGTCAGCTGCTGCGTCGCACGGGTGAGGGCGACGTAGAGCACCCTCAGCCCGGCCGGGGACTCGTCGGCGATCTCCGCCGGCGAGACGACCACCGTGGCGTCGTACTCCAGACCCTTGGCCTCCAGGCTGCCGAGCGCGACCACCCGCTCGCCGAGCTCCTCCAGCCAGGCACGGGCCTCGGCCCGGCGGTTCATGGCCACGACCACGCCCACGGTGCCGTCCACCGCTGCGAGCAGCCTGCGCGCCTCCTCGCGGACGGTCGAGGCGAGGTCGCCGTCCCGCACCGTCTCGAAACGCGGTTCGACACCCGTCGACCGGACGGCGGCCGGGGACTCCATCCCCGGCATGGCCAGTGCCAGCACCTTCGCCGCGAGTTCGGCGATCTCCGCGGGGTTGCGGTAGTTCACGGTGAGCGTGAACTGGCGCCGCGGCCGTCTGCCGAGCGCCTCGTCGCGGGCCGCGGACGCCTCGTCCGGATCCGACCAGGACGACTGGGCCGCGTCACCGACGATCGTCCACGTGGCGTGCCGGCCCCGGCGGCCGACCATCCGCCACTGCATCGGCGTCAGGTCCTGCGCCTCGTCGACGATGACGTGGGCGTACTCCGTACGTTCCGCCGCCAGCCGCTCGGCACGCTCGCGCTGCGTCTCCTCGCGCTGGGGCATCAGTTCCTCCAGCCCCGTGAGATGGTCCAGCGGGTCGAGCTCGCGCTTGCGCCTGGGACGGGCCGGGGTGCCCAGCAGCGTCTGCAGCTCGTCCAGGAGCGCCACGTCGTGGACGGAGAGCGGACCCTTGCCGTCCCCGTCCAGCCGCTTCAGCGAGCGGGCGAGACGGCGCACCTCGCCCTGGTTGAGGATCCGGCGCGCCCACCTGCTCAGCCGCCGCTCGTCGGCCATCGCGGCCAGGACCCGGCGGGGGGTGAGTTCCGGCCACCAGGCGTTCAGGAACACGAGGAACGGCGTCTCGGTCGACACGTCGTCGTCGAACGTGGACCGCAGCTCCGCGGCCATCTCGGGATCGTTGTAGCGGCCCCGGCCCGACGACTTGCTCCACAGGGCGTCCAGGAGCAGTTTGCGGGCGCGCGGGCGCAGCAGGTTGACCGGGGCGGTGCCACCGAGGACGTTGTGCCGGATGCGCCGGAGCTCCTCGGCGTCGAGCTCCACCCGGGCACCGAAGGCCACCACCCGCAGCCGGGTGGGGGTTCCCGCCTCCTCGGGGGCGGTCTCCCCGAACTCCAGCTGCCCCTCCCGTGCGGCGGCGCGGGGTGCGGGCTGCTCCAGCGCCCCGCGGGCCGCCTTGCGCAGCACGTGGAGCATCCGGGAGGAGCCCTTGATGCGGGCGACGGGCGGTTCGTCGTACGTGGTCGCGCCCTCGACACCCGCAGCCTCGTCCGACAGTGACCCGACGGCGCGGATCGCGACCTGCCCCTCCTCGCCGAGCGAGGGCAGCACCCCTTCGGTGTAGGCGACCAGCAGCGGGGTGGGCGAGACGACGAGGATGCCGCCCGAGTACCGCCGCCTGTCCTGGTAGAGCAGATAGGCGGCGCGGTGCAGGGCCACGGCCGTCTTGCCGGTGCCGGGTCCGCCGGACACCTCGGTGACGGACGCGGCGGGGGCGCGGATGACCATGTCCTGCTCGGCCTGGATCGACGAGACGATGTCCCGCATCGTGTGGCTGCGGGCCTGGCCCAGTGCGGCCATCAGGGCACCGTCGCCGACCACGGGCAGCTTGTCGCCCCCCAGGTACGCGGTCAGCTCGGGGCGCATGAGGTCGTCCTCCACGCCGAGGACCCTGCGGCCCTTGGAGCGGATGACCCGGCGGCGGACGACCCGGCCGGGCTCCTTGGGCGTCGACCGGTAGAACGGCGCGGCGGCCGGCGCCCGCCAGTCGATGACCAGCGGCGCGTAGTCGGAGTCCAGGACTCCGATGCGGCCGATGTGGAGGGTCTCCGCGATCTCGGCGGTGCTGTCCTCACGCACGGCGTCGTCGGCCGCCTCCACGGAGGTGAAAGCGCCGTCCGGACCGCGCTCGCCGTCCTTGCCGCGGAGCAGATCGATGCGCCCGAACAGGAAGTCCTCGAACTCGCTGTTCAGCCGATTGAGATGGACTCCGGCTCGGAAGACCTGCGCGTCCCGTTCGGCGAGTGCCCCGGGAGTTCCGACCTGGCCCCGTTTGCTGGCGTCCCGCATGAGAAATTCCGCCTCGTCGATCTTCTCTTCGAGACGGTGGTAGACCCGGTCCAGATGTTCTTGTTCGACACCGGTTTCCCGGTCCCGCAACGAATCGACAGCGGCATCCTGCGCGGCCACCGAGGCCCCCTTCTGACGTGCATCGGGCAGCCGTCAACCGTACGCGAAAGGGGGCCCCGAGCGCACCTGCCGCCCGTGTTGCGTTTTGGGCGTTTCATCAGGATCGGGCCTGATCCGGATGAACCACTCTCATGCGTCGATCTCCACCAGCCGCTCCCCGTCGAAGGTCCGCACCTCGAAATGGTCGATGTCACCACGGGCCATCGCGGCGCCGCCGTGCACGTACAGCGGGTGCTCCGCGCTCTCGTGGGCGGAGCCCTCGATCCCGTAACCCCACTTCGGCACCGACCACGACGTGACGACCTCCTCGTCACCGTTCTTGGACACGGCGACCAGGCTGCACTTCCGGGGACCCGTGACGTTCTTCAGCTCCAGGACCGTGTGCGTGCCCCAGGCCTTGGACTCCATGCCGATCGTGGCGTCGACCCGCGTCACCGGGTCGGTCGCCGTCTTCTTCTCCGGCATGTGGTTGAAGAAGGCGTCCTCGGCGGGGCTCGTGGGATGCGGGTCCGCCGCCTCGACCCGCTTTCCGGAGTCCTCACCGGCCGTGGCGGTGACGGCGACCACGGGGCCGCCGATCACGAGGACGGCGGCCGCCGCGATCAGGTACCCGGCCCGCCGTCGCCGCTGGGAGCGCTTCCGCGCGACCTCGTCGACGAGCCCGTCCAGCAGCCGGGGCGCGGGAGGCACCGGCACGTGCGGAACGGGCCGTGCTCCCGGGTCGGCCGCCGGCGCCTCGGCCAGCATCGCCAGCATGGGCTCCATCCCGGCGAACTCGTCGAGATGCGAGGCGCACAGCGCGCAGCCGGCCAGATGGGCCTCGAAGGCGCTCGCCTCGGCGTCGTCGAGGATTCCCAGCACATAGGCACCGGCGGCGTCATGGCCGGCGCCCTCCGCGGGGAAACCGAAGGGGTCGGACGCGCGCGGAGGCCCGGAGGAGCCCGCCGGCCCTCGGGGACCGGCCCGAGGAGGCCCGAACGGCTGCCATCCGTCGTCGCTCATGCCGTGATCCCCCTTTCTTCGAGTGCGAGCTTCATGGAGCGGAGTGCGTAGAACACCCGGGACCGCACGGTCCCGCTGGGGATCCCCAGCACTTCGGCGGCCTCGTTGACCGTACGGCCTCTGAAGTAGGTCTCGACCAATGCTTCCCGGTGAGCCGGGGTCAAATCGTCGAGCGCGTCCGACAGCGTCATCAGCCACAACGCCTTGTCGATCTCGTCCTCCGCGGGAATGACCTCCAGCGGCGACGGATCGACCTCGCGCGGCCGGGCCTGCCGGCTGCGGTGGCCGTCGATGACGATGCGTCGGGCGACCGTCACCAGCCAGGGGCGGACAGAGCCGGTGGCCCGGTTGAGCGAACCGGCGTTCTTCCAGGCACGGATGAGCGTTTCCTGCACCACGTCCTCCGCCCGCTGGCGGTCACCCGCCACCAGACGCAGGGCATAGGCGAGCAGTGGACCGGCGTGCTCGCGGTACAGCGCCCGCATCAGCTCCTCGTCGGGGACGTCGGAGGAGGAGCGGGTCGGTGCACCACGATGCCGGGCCCTGCGCGGACGGTCATCGGCCACGGCCGCATCCTTGCGCACACGAACCTCCCGGTCGAGACCCTGTCGAGCTCTGTGCCCATCGATACGGGAACGGGACCGGGTTCATTCAAAGTCCTGGCAACTTTCTTTCGTCGCAAGGAATTTGGGGGCCCTCGGTCGGTTCGTGGCGGCGTGTCACGAAACGGCCCGCACGCGTCGCCTGTGCCGCGCCACCCGCTCCCTGTTGCCGCAGACCTCACTGGAGCACCAGCGGCGCCGCAGTCCCCTCGACGTGTCCAGGTAGAGCCGGGAACAGGCGTCGCCCTCGCACCGCCGCAGCCCCGCGCGCGCCACCGGGTCGGTCAGAAGGTCCACGGCGTCGCGGGCGACCGCCGCCAGCAGTTCACCGCACGCCGGGACAGCTGGCAGGACCCGGACGAGCGCACCGTCCCGGCCCCGCACCGCCCGCAGCCCCGGAGGAGGTTCGGCTGCCAGCGCGTTGACCTGTGCCAGAGCCGTCTCAGCCCCCTCGCCGCCGAGTTGGGACGCCATCAGGCGGTCGAGGACCCCGCGCAGCTGCCGGAAGCGTGCCACCCAGCTCTCGTCCACGGCCGCCAGCGGCGTCCCGTACGGAACCAGCCGCGAGGCCACCAGCCACTCGGCGAGACGCGCGGGGCGGTCGAGCTGCTCGCGGCCACCGGAACCCTCCCCCGTCGCCACCAGATCCAGGCAGACGCGCCCGGAGTCGAACCGCCGGTCGTGGACGCCCGTACCCGCCGCCATGAGCCTGTCACCGCCTCGGGGTCACCTGTCGGGGAGAGCCGCCTCCAGAGTGCCCGCTTCCGCCCCGGCCCGGAACCCCTCACGGCACCGCCGACCCGTGTCCGCATGAACGACGCCTCCTGCCGGGTCGCCGAGAAGTCCGGCTTCCCGATGGCCGAAGCCGTTCCCGCCCGGCCGCCGCGCTGTCTCCGGGGCGGGCACCGGCACTCCCGCGCGGTGGTGCTCAGCCCTGCGGAGGGCCGTCGTGCAGGATCCGCTGGAACATCCGGTGGTCCTGCCACGCGCCGTTGATGTGCAGATAGCGCGGCGCGGTGCCGTAGAGCTCGAATCCGCACTTCACGAGTACGCGCTGCGACGCCACGTTGTCCAGGACCGTGCCCGCCGCGACCCGGTGGAGTCCCAGGGCGTCCCGCGCGAGCTCGCACACCCGCGAGACGGCGGCCGTGGCCAGACCCTTCCCGGCATGGTCGACGTCGATCCAGTAGCCGAGCCGGGCGTTGCGGAACGGCCCGCGCTCGATCGACGCGAGAGTCATCGCCCCCACGACACGGTCGTCCCCGTCGGCCAGCACCCAGGGCATCGCGCGCCCCGCGTCCCGCTCCGCGAGCAGCCCGGTGAGCCGCTGCACCTGACCCTCGGAGGTGAAGAAGGCGTCGGGGCGTACGGGGTCCCAGCGCCGCATGTAGTCACGGCTGCGGGTCAGGGTCTCGGCGAAGGATTCCGCGTCGCCGATGACCGCGGGCCTCATGTGGACGCCGTCGGTCAGCGGGTGGGTGTCATTGATCATCCCCGTACGGTATTCCTCCGTCAGGAGCCGTCGTACTTGGTGTCGGCCGAGGGGTCCAGCGCCAGCCGGTAGCCGCGCTTGACGACCGTCTGGATGAGCCGCGGCACCCCGAGTGCGGTACGCAGCCGGGCCATCGCCGTCTCCACGGCGTGTTCGTCGCTGCCGCTGCCGGGCAGCGCACGCAGCAGGTCGGCGCGTGAGACGACCCATCCCGGCCTGCGGGCCAGGCTGTGCAGCAGGGCCATGCCGGCCGGCGGCACCGGGCGCAGGGCGCCGTCGACCAGCACGGCGTGGCCCCGGATCTCGACCGTGTGACCGGCGACCGGGAGGGTGCGGGCGCGGGTCGGCAGCCGGGCGCAGAGCACCTGGACGAGCGGGCCCAGCCGGAAGCGTTCCGGCTGGACGGTGTCGATGCCCTTCGCCTGCAGGGGCAGGGCCGTGACCGGTCCGACGCAGGCGCTCAGGACGTCATGGCCCAGGGCGTCCAGCACCTCCGGGAGTATGCCGCGCGCCTCGGCCCTGTTCAGGTACGAGGCGGCGGCGGGGGCACTGGTGAAGGTCAGCGCGTCCAGGCCGCGGGCGACCGTGACGTCGAGCATGCGGTCGAGCGGGGCGATGTCCTCCGGGGGCATCCACCGGTAGACGGGCACGCCCACGACCTCGGCACCCGCCGCCCGGAGCGCCTCCACGAAGCCGGGCAGCGGCTCGCCGTGCAGCTGCAGGGCGACCCGGCGGCCCGAGACACCCTCCTCCAGCAGCCTGTCCATGACCTCGGCCATGGACTCGGACAGCGGCGACCACGCCTCGGTCAGCCCTGCGGCCCGGATGGCGCCCTTGACCTTGGGGCCGCGCGCCAGCAGCTCCACGCCCCGCAGCAGGTCGAGGAGCTGTTCGCCGATGCCCCAGCCGTCGGCGGCCTCCACCCAGCCCCTGAAGCCGATGGCGGTGGTGGCGATGACGACGTCGGGTGCGTCGCCGATCAGCTGCTCGGTGGCGGCCAGCAGTTCGCTGTCGTCGGCCAGCGGCACGATCCGCAGGGCCGGCGCGTGCAGGACCGAGGCACCCCTGCGCGTGAGGAGCGTCCCGAGCTCCTCAGCGCGACGGGCTGCGGTCACCCCGACCGTGAAGCCCGCGAGGGGCCCGTGCTGTGCGTCGTCGTCCTGCATGGCGTGATACCCGGCTCTCGTCCCGCTGTTGCTCGGTGGTGCGGAGGACCGAGACTGTCAACACTGCGTGACGGTCTCGGTTCTCCCGTATTTCCCGCCCGTTACGTCGTACGACGCTTCATGGCCATCCTCACACCTCGGCATAGCTGAGCTGGGGCTTCGCGGCCACCGCCGCCGTACGGCGAAGGTATACCGCCCACGTGAGGGTGAAGCAGACCGCGTAGAAGAGCAGGAAGGCGGAGAAGGCGGCCGTCCCGCTGCCCGAGGTCCGGAAGGACTGGCGGAACGCCAGGTTGATCGCGAGGCCGCCCAGGGCCCCGACCGCGCCGATGAGTCCCATGGCGGCGCCGGAGAGCCGCCGGCCGTAGGCAGCCGCCTCCTCGGCCCGCAGACCCTTGGCGATCCCCTGGGCGTGGAAGATGCCGGGGATCATCTTGAACGTCGAGCCGTTGCCGAGCCCCGTCAGGACGAACAGCGCGATGAAGCCGACGAGGAACACCGCCGGCGACTCGATGCCGGAGGCGTAGACGACGACACCGGTCGCCGCGGCCATCGCGGCGAAGTTCCAGAGGGTGATCCGGGCGCCGCCGTACCGGTCCGCAAGCCGGCCGCCCGCGGGCCGGATCAGGGAGCCGAGCAGCGGACCGATGAAGGTGAGCGAGGCGGCCTGGAGAGGGGTGCGGCCGAACTGCGTCTGCAGGACGAGGCCGAAGGCGAAGCTGTAGCCGATGAAGGAGCCGAAGGTGCCGATGTAGAGCACCGACATGATCCAGGTGTGCGGCTCGCGCACGGCCAGGAGCGCCGCCCCGGTGTCGTTCCGCACGGGCCTGAGGTTGTCCATGCGCAGGGCTGCGCCGAGCGCGGCGACGACGATCAGCGGCACGTACACGCCGAGCACGATCCGCGGATGCGCCGCCCCGGCCGTGCCGATCACCAACAGGCCGACCAGTTGGACGACCGGTACGCCGATGTTGCCGCCGCCCGCGTTGAGTCCGAGGGCCCAGCCCTTCTTCCGCAGCGGGAAGAAGGCGTTGATGTTCGTCATCGACGAGGCGAAGTTGCCGCCTCCGATGCCGGTGAGCGCGGCGACGACGAGGAAGGTGGTGTAGGAGGTGCCGGGCTCCATCACCACGAGGGCGGCGACGGTCGGGGCCAGGAGCGACAGGGCGCTGAAGATGGTCCAGTTGCGGCCGCCGAACAGCGCGACCGCGAAGGTGTACGGCACCCTGACGATCGCGCCGACCAGGGTGGCCGTGGAGATCAGGAAGAACTTCCCTGCCGGGTCGACCCCGTACTCCGGTCCCATGAACAGCACCATGACGGACCACAGGGACCAGACCGAGAACCCGATGTGCTCCGAGAGGACGGAGAACCACAGGTTGCGGCGGGCGGTCCGCTCCCCGGTCTCCCGCCAGAACGTCTCGTTCTCCGGCTCCCACTTCTCGATCCAACGACCGGCCATCACGCGCCTCCACAGGGGTCGGGGTGTTGTGCGTCCGACGCTAGGGAGTCCGCGTTTCGGGGCGGTGCCGTGAGGTGACCGGTGCGCGACCTTGCTCTCACTCGGGCACCGGGGGTGCGGTGAGCCGCGTGACCGGCCCGCCGCACCGCACCGGGCACTCAGGCTTCGCGGGTCCGCCCCGCCCCGTTCGGCCACAGCCGCGGCCGGCGCTTCGCGGCGACGTCCTCGACCCAGCCGAACCCGACGATCGCCAGCCCGATCAGGGGCCAGATCGCGATCAGGACCAGCACCTCGTACGACCGCTCTATGTACGTGCCGAACGTGTCGCCGAACCACGGGACGGACCAGAGCTGGTCCACGAGGTGCGCGGCGGGGATCAGCAGCAGGTTGTGCCAGAGATAGATCGTCACGGCCCTGTTGTTGGCCAGTGTGACGAGGCCGTCCCACCCGGCGAGCCTGCCGGGGAGCTTCTGCCACGACGGCGCGTAGACCAGGAGGATCGCGCAGAACCCGAGGGACCAGGTCGCCTGGGCGAGCGGGATCTCGTCGAGGTTCCAACCCTCCTCGGTGAGGTGCCCGGAGGCCCACCACAGGCCGAAGCCCATCCCGATCGCGGCGGAGGACACCGCGAGGTAGCGCGGGACCTTTTTCAGCAGACCGTCGTTGTGCGCGAAGCCCAGGATCCAGCAGGAACCGAACACCGCGAAGTCGAGCAGCCCTTCACCGAAGGTGCCGGGCACCGTCACCAGACCGGTGCCGATCACGGCGGTGAGGGCGACCGGTGCGAGCAGCGTGACCCAGGGCAGCCTGCGGAACGCCTTGAGCAGCAGGGGCGAGGCGAGCACGAACAGGAGGTAGGCCCGGATGTACCAGAGCGGACCCGCCGCCTGGTCCGCCCAGTTCAGCTCCAGCCATCCGCTCTCCGAACCGCTCTCCTCCGGGTAGGGCGGAGAGCCGAGCGGGAGGACCCAGCTGCCGAGCTTGATGAACCACCAGAGCCCCTCCTCCCGGACCGGCTTCCAGCTCAGCGCGAACATCACCGGTACGACGACGAGCGCGAACGCCCACATCGGGGGGAGCAGACGGCGCAGGCGGCTGCGGATGACGCCCGCCGCCGGGCGGGCCAGCGAGCGGGCCATCAGCGATCCGGCCAGGGCGAACATCACGCCCATGGACGGGAACAGGATGGTCAGCCAGGCCCAGCCGAAGAGGTGGAAGACCACGACACGGACGAGCGCCACGGCCCTGAGCAGGTCGAGATACCGGTCGCGGCCGGGCTTGGCCCGGGGCGCCGGGGCCCCGGCCACGGTGTCCGGTGTCTTCGGCTGCTCCGGGGACACCGCCGGAGCGGGGACGGAGAAGGCGGAGGGAGCGGTGTGCGCGGGCAGCGGGGCGGTGTGGGCGGCACCGGCGTGCGCCGGGTATCCGCCGCCCTGATGCGACGGCGCCCACCGGTCGTCGGGGGACGGCCAGGAGCCGTCGCCGTAGGCGTCCTGCAGGGGACGGTCCGGATACGTCATGCCACCGGCCTCCGGTCCCTGTCGGCCTCCTTGCGACGGGCCTGGGTGCCCCCGGGCGCTTCCACCACACCGGTCCGCCGCAGCTTCTGCCAGCGCAGCCGTCCGCCGGTCAGAGCGGTGATCCAGGACTGGAGCAGCACGACATACATCAGCTGCCGGTAGAGGACCTGCTGGAGTGGCAGGGAGATCAGGTGGGTCATGCGTTCCTTGTCGAGCCGGAAGGCGTACGCGGCGCAGACGGCCTGCACGAGGAGCACTCCGAACCAGGCCGCGACCGTCTTCCCCGTCGGGCCGAAGACCAGTCCGTACAGGAGGAAGACGTCGATCAGGGGCGCCAGCAGCGGGGCGACGACCATGAACAGGGAGACGAACGGCAGTCCCACGCGTCCGAAGCGGCCCGAGGGCCCCCGCTCGATCACCGCGCGGCGGTGCTTCCAGATGGCCTGCATCGTGCCGTACGACCACCGGTAGCGCTGCGACCACAGTTGCTGCACGGACTCCGGGGCCTCGGTCCAGGCGCGGGCGTTCTCCGCGTAGACGACGCGCCAGCCGTCGCGGTGCAGGGCCATGGTGACGTCGGTGTCCTCGGCGAGGGTGTCCTCGCTCATGCCGCCGACGCGGTCCAGCGCGGTCCTGCGGAAGGCTCCGACCGCACCGGGGATGGTGGGCATGCAGCCCAGGAGGTCGTACATGCGGCGGTCGAGGTTGAAGCCCATCACGTACTCGATGTGCTGCCAGGCACCGATCAGCGAGTCGCGGTTGCCGACCTTGGCGTTGCCGGCGACGGCACCGACCCGGGAGTCGGCGAACGGCTGCACGAGCTCGCGCACCGTGGAGGGCTCGAAGACCGTGTCGCCGTCCATCATCACGACGATGTCGTAACGGGCGTTCGCGATGCCGTTGTTGAGGGCCGCGGGCTTGCCGGCGTTGCGCTGGCGGACCACCCGGACGTTCGGGATCCGCATCGCCTCGACCAGATCGGCCGTCCCGTCCGTCGAGCCGTCGTCGATGACGATGACCTCGATCGGATAGTCGCTGGCCACCAGAGACCTCACGGTGGCCTCGATGCACTCCCGCTCGTTGTACGCGGGGACCAGCACCGACACGGGCCGTGTGAACGGCTCGCCCCAGCTGAAGTCCTTGCGGCGCACCTTCCTGGCGTGCAGGAAGGAGAGCAGCAGCATCAGCCCGAAGCGGACCATCACCAGGACGCCGATGACGGCGAGCCCGACCACCAGGACACCGGTGACGTTCTCGGAGATCTCGACCGCGCCGACGAACGCCTTGCCCTTCCAGAGCGCGAGCCCGGTGACGGGGGTGTGCGCGCTGGGGGCGCCGAGCGCCGTCGTGAGGTTGGTGAAGTCGTAGCCGCGCTCCCGCATCTGCGGGAGGAACTTGCCCAGGGCGGTGACGGTCTGGGACCGGTTGCCGCCCGAGTCGTGCATGAGGATGACGGCGCCCTTGCCGTGCTTGGGCGTGGCACGCTCGATGATCGCGTGGACACCGGGGCGCTTCCAGTCCTCGCTGTCCGTGTTGTTCACCACGGTGAGGTAGCCGCGGCTGCCGATGTACTGCGTCACCGGCCAGGACTTGTCGTCCATGGCGTCGGCGAACGAGGAGTACGGCGGCCGGAACAGGGACGTCCGGATGCCGGCGGCACCCGCCAGCACCAGCTGGTTCTGGGACAGCTCCCAGTCGATGCGGCTGGTGGACTGGAAGGAGAGGTCGGGGTGGTTGAAGGTGTGCAGCCCGACCTCGTGCCCCTCGTCGACCATCCGCTTGACCAGTCCCGGGTAGCGGGAGGCCATGGTGCCGGTGACGAAGAAGACCCCGTGCGCGTGCTGCTTCTTGAGCTCGTCCAGGACCCGCGGGGTCCAGACCGGGTCGGGCCCGTCGTCGAAGGTCAGGACGATCTTGTGATCGGGTATGCGCAGCGTCTCGGCCGGTTCGCCCTTCGTGCGGGCGTCGATGACCGGGCCGCCGTCGAGCACGTCGTCGGGCACCTGGGAGGTGGGAGCCGGGGCCTGGATCCGGTGGTCGGCGAGGATCTCGCTGTGCACGTAACCGCGCAGCATGAGCATGGCGAGCAGGGCCACAAGAAGGAGCGACGGAAGCAGATAGCGCATGGGAAGCCCGCGCCGGACGGTCCGCTTCTTCTTCCGGTTGTGCCTGCCCCGCAGGACGGGGGTCGTCATCTACTGAGCGCCTTCTTGTGGTTGCACCGGGGAATCCGTGGGATCCGGGGACGTCGGCGGGCTCTCCTCGACGGGCGGGTCGACGGTGGCCGGCGCGGACGGCTCACCGACCGGCGGCACGGAGGCCGAGTTGCCGGGGGCGGGGGCCGATGAGGTGTTGGCCCGGGGAGGCTTCGCGGACGCGGAAGCGGAGGCACTCGCGTCGGCCACGGCAGGCCGGCCCGAGGCGGAGGCACCTGGCGGCGGAGCCGCACCGGGCTCTCCGGAGACCGGGGCGGACGCGGTGGGCATCGCCCCCGGGGTCGCGGAGACGGCCTCCTCGCTCGGCGCGGGCCGGACCTCGACCTTTTCCGCGTTCTTCTCGTCCTGCCCGGAGAGCGGCAGCCAGGGAGCACTGGAGTTCCCGCCGAGCACGGCGACGACCAGCGTCACCGCGTAGACGGCACAGATCGCGGCGAGCACCCAGCCCACCCGCCGGTAGGTCTTGCCGCGGCGGCCGCTCTCGTCGACGAAGACCGGCCCGTCGGAAGGAGCCGTCGGTCCGGGTTCTACCGGCAGTTCGGAGAGCTGACGTCCCAGTCCGTCGAGCTGGACGGTGACGTCGTTCGGCTCATGCGTGTGCCCGGTCAGGGTACCTTCGCGCCAATTTTCCACAGGTGTTGCCACTTCCCCCACTCAATGAAGCAGGTGCGCGGGAATGACTGGAATCTTGCCAACGAACAGGGCCCCCACCCCGTCCGCGCATCACTTGTCACCGTGCACCCGAAGCACCGAATGTAGCGCACGCCGACCTTCGAGACGCCTGATATCACCTGTTGTTCATGAACAGTGACGCATGAGTGACGTATCGGTTTCAGGCAACCACGACTTCGGTGGCCGAACCATCCATCCTTCCGCCGCAGCCAGTTCGGCCACTGCGGCACGCAGCGCGGTCAGTCCCGGGTGGTCGATGCCCTTGCGCCACACCATCAGGAGCGGGGACAACGGCACCGGTCGCACGAGTGGGCGCAGAACCGTTCCAGGCAGGGACGGAAAGCCGGCCACGGCCAGTACGGGGTTGCCGTTCTTCGCCATGACCCGTTGAAATTCGGCCACTCCCACCGCGAGCGGCGCGGGCGGAGCCAGGACGACGTCCCACTCCGCGAAGAGCAGGGCAGCGAGGTCCGTCCACTCCCGCGTGCGCGCATTGCCCGCCCCCGCGTAGACGGTTTCGCCGGCCAGATCACTCATGGCGATCGCCTCGTGCCGGGCGAGCGGGTGATCGTGGGGCAGGAGAACGGCCATCGGCTCGTACCGCACGGGCTGTACACGGAGCCCGGCGAGCACCGCCGGGCTCAGCCCGGCGGCCCGGCCGAAGGACACGTCGAGCCGGCCGGCGAGCACCTCGTCCGCGGCCCAGGTGAGTCCGCTCTCGAAGCGCGCCATCAGCTCGCACTCCGGCGCGAGCTCCCGCGCCCGGGCCAGGACCCGGGCGGCTGTCATCCCGTCGGTGTTCAGGTCCACGAGCAGCGGGCGGTCCGCGGGGCCCGAGAACGCCGCCGTCAGCCCGGCGTGGGCGTCGAGCACCCGCCGGGCGAGGGGAAGCAACCGCTCCGCGTCCTCGGTGAGCGAGACCTGCCGGGTGGTACGTACGAAGAGCTCACGGCCCAGTTCCCGCTCCAGCCGGCGGATGTCCCGGCTCAGCGCCTGCTGCGCCACGTAGAGACGGGCGGCGGCGCGGGTGAAGTGCAACTCCTCGGCCACGGCGACGAAGGCGCGCAGGAGCCGGGGGTCGGTGTCGGGGGCGGGCACGCGGAGAACTTACAACAGAACCGCGTGAATGCGATCCGAGCAGGTGTTGGACGGTGCGGAGCGCCCGCCCCGAGGGTGGACACGTGTCACACGAAACCACCGCCCCGCCCACCGCGCCGTCCCCCGCCGCCTCCGCCGTCCCCTTCTCCGCCGGAAAGGGCAATCCGTACGTCCGGCTGCTCGCCACTCCCAGCGCACGGGCCTTCACCGCGGGCAACCTCATCGCCCGGCTGCCCATGGGGATGTTCAGCGTCAGCGCCGTCATCATGATCGCCGCGGCCCATGGTTCGTACGCCCTGGCCGGTGCCGTCACCGCGACCGGACTGGCCGCGACGGCCGTCGTCGCACCCTGGACGGCGCGGCTCGTCGACCGGTACGGGCAGGCGAGGGTCGCCGTACCGGCCACCGCGTTCGCCGCGCTGGGCTCGCTCGCCCTGCTGCTCTGCGTGCACTACGACGCTCCGGTGTGGACGCTCTTCGCCGCGTACGCCGCTACGGCCACCACCCCCAACACCGGCGGCATGTCCCGGGCCCGCTGGGCTCATCTGCACCGGGACGATCCGGCGGCCCTGCACACCGCGAACTCCTTCGAGCAGGCCGTCGACGAGCTGTGCTTCATGCTCGGCCCGGTTCTCGCCGCCTCCCTGTGCGGGATGCTCTTCCCCGAGGCGGGCACGCTGACCGGGGCGGTCCTGCTGATGACCGGCGTCCTGGTCTTCGCCGCGCAGCGCGCCACGGAGCCTCCGGTGGCACCCCGCACCCGGGCGGCGTCCCCGCTGCGCACCCCGGGGGTACCCGCCCTGATGGCCGTCTTCCTGGCGACGGGGGCGGTGTTCGGCGCCATGGAGGTCGTCTCCATCGCCCATGCCGGGGGCGCCATCCTCGCACTCCAGGCGGGCGGTTCCTGCGTCGCCGGACTGCTGTACGGCTCGCTGCGTCCCGCCGGCACGATCCGGCGCAGGCTGTTCCTCTGCCTGGCGGGGATGACCGCTCTGATGTCCCTGCCACTCGTCGCCGCGATGGCCACGGACTCCCTGCTCGTCCTGGCCGGCTGCCTGCTTCTGGCCGGAGCGGCCACGGCGCCCACCATGGTCACCGGCATGACGCTGGTCCAGCGGCTCACGCCGCCGGCCCAGCTCAACGAGGGCATGACGCTCGCCGTCACCGCACTGCTGGGCGGGATAGCGGCGGGCTCGGCGGCCGGCGGCTGGACGGTGGAGCACGCGGGTACGACGACCGGCTACGCGCTGCCGGTGTGCGCGGCGGCCCTGGCCCTGGCCGTCGCGGCGGCCGGCACCCGCAGAACCTGAGGGCTGTCCCGCAATCCCTGGCGGGCACACGAAAAACGAGGACCCCGCTGCCGAAAGGCAGCGGGGTCCTCGTTCACATGGGAATTGTGGAGATGGCGGGAATCGAACCCGCGTCCAACGGTGCAGAACCAGGGCTTCTCCGAGTGCAGTTCGCTGCGCTTTTCTCGGCCCCGGAGGTCACGCGAACAAGCCTCCGACAGGCCCAGTCACTGTTAGATTTCCTTCAGAGCCCCGTGACCGGGCTCAGAAGTTTAGATCCCTAGTTGATGCCAGGATCCGGGTCGGGATCACCCCCGGGCTGACACTCCGCAGAGTCTTCGCTTAGCTGCTAATTAGGCAGCGAGGGCGAAGGCGGAGGAATCGCGCTTAGAATTGGCGATTATTGTTTGCGACATATGGTTTACGAGATCATTGTCGCTTCCTCGACTCGCTTCCCCTGCCTCGACATCCGCTGTCGAAACCGATCATCCCCATGTTGCTGTATTTAATTTACAACAGTTCAAATCACGCACCTTCGCTGAGGTGCAGATCCCATCGTACGTGACCAACGCGCACGGACGCCACCGTATTCCGGTGGCCCAGGGGCCACCACCCCGGCTGCGGGGCGGTTACCCCTGGCGCTGACGCCGGCGGGCCGACGCGATCGCGCGGTTCGTCTCCCGCGTGTCCTGCTTCTCGCGCAGCGTCTGGCGCTTGTCGAACTCCTTCTTGCCCTTCGCCAACGCGATCTCGACCTTGACCCGGCCGTCCTTGAAGTACAGGGCGAGCGGCACGATCGTGTGGCCGGTCTCCTGCGACTTGGACTGCAGCTTGTCGATCTCGGCCCGGTGGAGGAGCAGCTTGCGCTTGCGCTTGGCCGCGTGGTTGGTCCAGGTGCCCTGGACGTACTCGGGGACGTGGATGTTGTGGAGCCACGCCTCGTGGTCGTCGATCTGGACGAAGCCGTCGACCAGCGACGCCCTGCCCATCCGCAGCGACTTGACCTCTGTGCCCATGAGCACGAGACCGCACTCGTAGGTGTCGAGGACGTGGTAGTCGTGCCGCGCCTTCTTGTTCTGCGCGATCATCTTGCGCCCGGTGTCTTTTTCCTTAGCCATAGTGCGGTCATTTTCGCACTACGACCCACCCCCGAGGCCACTCAATACCGTCTCGCCCCGCTGCTGGGCCTCCGCGCCCGCCCCGACGTCCGGTGTGATGCCGCTTCCCTCGACGGTCCGGCCGGCGGGGGTGCGGTAGTGGCCGACGGTCAGTTCGGCCACCGAACCCCCCGGGAGCTTGCTGGGCATCTGCACGGAGCCCTTGCCGAAGGTGCGCGACCCGACGGTCACGGCCCGGCCCCGGTCCTGCAGCGCACCCGTCAGCAGCTCGGCGGCGCTCATCGTCCCGCCGTCCACCAGCACGACGACGGGGCGCCGGGTGTCCCCGCCCGGCTCGGCGTACAGCGCGCGCTGCTCCCCGTGCACGTCGTAGGTGGCGACGAGCCCGCCGTCCAGGAAAGCGGAGGAGGCGGTGACCGCCTCGGTGACGAGCCCGCCCGAATTGGCCCGGAGATCGAGAAGGATCCCCGCGTCCCCCGGTGCGTCGTCCACGGCTTCGCGGACGGCCGTCCCCGCGCCCTTGGTGAAGGCGGCGACCTTGATCAGCACGGCGGCCGAGGGGCTCGTACCCAGCCTGTGGACGCTCACTGGGTCCGTGGTGAGCCGGGCCCTGCGCAGCGCCGTGCTCCAGGAGTGGCCCCCGCGGCTCAGCCCGAGGACCACCGAGGTGCCCTCGGCCGCCCCCGTGCGGTCCCCGCGCAGCAACGCCACCACCTCGGCGACGGGGCGCTTCCCGACCCGGCGGCCGTCGACCGTGCGCAGCACGTCGCCCTTGCGCACGCCCGCCCGGTCGGCGGGGCCGCCCGGCTGGACGCCCGTCACGGTGACCTCTCCGTGGACGGACCGGCGGGCGGAGACGCCCACCCCCGTGTAGGAGCCGTCGAGGGACCGCTCGAAGTCCTCGTACTCGCGCTCGTCGTAGACGGCGCCCCAGCGGTCCCCGCTGCGGCTGACGACCTCCTCGGCCGCGTCCTTGCCGGACTTCCCGTCGGCCTCCGCGTCGGCGACCGCCTCGGCGATCTCCTCGCGGTCCACGGGCCCGACGGTGGAGGAGACGGCGCGGGCCTTTATCTCCGTGCCCGTCTCGTCCTCACGGGGCAGCGATCCGGTGGCAGCCGCCGTGGCCAGCACGCTCGCGAAGACCAACGTCAGGGCCGCTCCGCGGCGGAGACCGCGGGGTTTCATGTAGTGCGTAGGGCCCGGCATGTGGCCGAGTCTAGGACAACGCCCAGCCGGCACACGGCCCGCTGGCCGCGTGCCGCACGGGGCGCTCGTCACACCTTGAGGTACTTGCGCAGAGCGAAGAGAGCCGCAACTGCGGGCATCAGCAGCCCGATCGCGATGACCAGGGGCAGCTTCGTGAGCACCGCGTCCCAGCCGATGAACTCGATCAGGTTCAGCTTCTCCTGCAACGCGAGACCGCCGTCGATCAGGAAGTAGCGGGCGGCGAGCAGGATGACGCAGGCGAGCAGTCCGCCGATGAGACCGGCGAAGGCGGCCTCCATGATGAACGGCATCTGGATGTAGAAGCCCGAGGCCCCCACCAGCCGCATGATGCCCGTCTCGCGTCTGCGGCTGAACGCCGAGACGCGGACGGTGTTCACGATGAGCATCAGGGCGATGACCAGCATCAGTGCCATCAGGAAGACGGCGGCCACGTTCATGCCGTTCATCAGCCCGAAGAGGTTGTCCAGGATGCTGCGCTGGTCCTGCACGGACTGCACCCCGTCACGGCCCGCGAACGCCGTCGCGACCACCTTGTACTTCTGCGGGTCCTTGAGCTTGACCCGGAACGACTCCTGCATCTGGTCCGGCGTGATGTTGCCGGCCATCGGGGAGTCGCCGAACTGCTCCTGGTAGTGCTTGTACGCCTCGTCGACCGTCTCGAACTGGACGGGCTTCTCGACGACGTCCATCTTCTCGAGATCAGCCTTGATCTCGTTCTTCTGCTCCGTCGTGACGGCACCCTTGGCGCACTTGGGCACGTCCTTGGCGTCGTTCTTGTTGCAGAGGAAGATCGAGACGTTGACCTTGTCGTACCAGTAGGTCTTCATCGAGCTGACCTGCTCGCGCATCAGCAGCGCGCCGCCGAACAGGGCGAGCGAGAGGGCGACGGAGACCACGACCGCGAAGGTCATCGTGAGGTTGCGACGAAGACCGACGCCGATCTCCGACAGGACGAACTGGGCGCGCATGGCGTCCTTTCAGTACTCGATGCTCGTGCGGGTGCTCGGTGGGGCCGGCAGCCGGAGGGTGAACCCTCTCAGTGCTGGTAGCCGTAGACGCCACGCGCCTGGTCACGTACGAGGCGGCCCTGCTCGAGCTCGATGACGCGCTTGCGCATCTGGTCGACGATGTTCTGGTCGTGGGTCGCCATGATCACGGTCGTGCCGGTCCGGTTGATCCGGTCCAGCAGCTTCATGATGCCCACGGAGGTCTGCGGGTCGAGGTTGCCCGTCGGCTCGTCCGCGATCAGCAGCATGGGACGGTTGACGAAGGCACGGGCGATCGCCACACGTTGCTGCTCACCGCCGGAGAGCTCGCCCGGCATCCGGTCCTCCTTGCCCCCGAGACCGACGAGGTCGAGAACCTGCGGCACGGCCTTGCGGATCTCGCCGCGGGGCTTGCCGATGACCTCCTGCGCGAAGGCGACGTTCTCGGCGACGGTCTTGTTGGGGAGGAGCCGGAAGTCCTGGAAGACCGTGCCCAGCTGGCGGCGCATCTGCGGCACCTTCCAGTTGGACAGCCGCGCGAGGTCCTTGCCGAGCACGTGGACCATGCCCTGACTGGCGCGCTCCTCCCGGAGGATGAGCCGCATGAAGGTGGACTTGCCGGAGCCTGAGGAGCCCACCAGGAAGACGAACTCGCCCTTCTCGATGTCGAGTGAGACGTCCCGGAGAGCTGGACGGCTCTGCTTCGGGTAGGTCTTGGAGACGCTGTCGAATCGGATCACGAATGCACCACGGTCGGCCGGGGGTAGGTGAGCGTGACCATACGCGAACCAGGCTCGGGCGTGCAGTCGGCGTCCGTCAATGAGGGATTTGTGACGGAACGGGGCCTGGAACGAAACGGGGCGTGCCGGACCTTGTCCGGCGGGCCGCGCCGAAATCGTCCCGAGCTGGCACAGTGGGAGGGGAACAGTTGCGTTTCCCTGAGCGTTGAGCGGAGAGCACATGACATGCGGCTCCGCCGCGCGGGAGGAGGACTGCGCATGACCTATGACCGATTGGTGTGCGCGAACTGCGCGTCGCCCGTCGCCGAGGGGCGTTGCCCCGTCTGCCGGGCGAGCCGGGAGCGCATGCAGGACCAGGGCCCGTTCGCGGGACTGAACCCGGCGATGCTGATCGCTCTGATGGTGATCCTGGTGGCCGCCCTGGCACTGCTGGCGAACCAGGCGATCTGACGCCCGGATCCGCTCCTCGTCGTCGGGTGGGGCACTGACGCGCGCATACGGCCGCTGGAGCCGTTACGGACCACGAAAGGGCCCGGGAGGCCATGACGGCTCTCCCGGGCCCTTCACCGTGCGTGTGCGGACGTCAGGCGGCGGTGCGACCGCTGCCGGCCAGACGCGGCAGGATGCGGAAGCCGATACCACCGGCGATCATCGTCGCGGCGCCGACCAGCAGGAACGTGGTCTCGGCCGCACCGGTCTCGGCGAGTTCGTCCTTGCCCTTGCCCTGCTCGACCGGCTGGTTGCCGACACTGTCCGTGTCGGTGTTGTCGGCGCAGGCTGCACCGTCGAGGTCGACGGTGCAGGTGCCGGCGCCGCCGTCCCCACCGGTCGCGGAGCCGGTGGAGCCGGTGGAGCCGGTGGAGCCGGTGGAGCCGGTGGAGCCGGTGTCACCACCGTTCGCCCCGCCGTCGGTGGTGGTGCCGCCGCTGTTGCCGGAGCCGCCGGTCGGACCCTGGGAGGTGTCGCCCGTGGTCTCACCGGTCGTCGTCTCACCGGTGGTCTCACCCGTGGTCGTCTCGCCGGTGGTCTCACCCGTGGTCGTCTCGCCCGTGGTCTCACCCGTGGTCGTCTCGCCCGTGGTCTCACCGGTCGTCGTCTCACCGGTGGTCTCACCCGTGGTCGTCTCGCCCGTGGTCTCACCGGTCGTCGTCTCGCCCGTGGTCTCACCGGTCGTCGTCTCACCAGTGGTCTCACCCGTGGTCGTCTCGCCCGTGGTCTCACCGGTCGTCGTCTCGCCCGTGGTCTCACCGGTCGACGACCCACCCGTGTCTACCCCGCCGGCGGGGTTGCCGTCGTTGCCGCCGGTCAGCGAAACGGTGGCGTCGACACCTTCCTGGTCGACACCGATACCGATACCGATGCCGACGGCCTGGGCCGCGCCCGCTGCGGTGAGCGAGGCGCCCGCTGCGATAACCGCTCCCGCGGCTATACGCGCGACGCGGATTCGCGTCTTCTTCGTCATCTGTTGCTACCCCCAGTAGCTGATCTCGTCCATGGAGCAGCCATATGCGGTCCTCGGCCCTGCGGGGTCACGCTCTCTGCAGGGCCACGCCGTACCGTGGTCATCCCGCCCGCCCCCGATCACGCCTGTCCCGGACATACGCGTGCTGCTCCAGCACCCTGTCCAGAGATAAGGACTACGTCAAGGCGGTTGTGGTGGTATTCGCGGCGTTATAGGGGGTCTTGACGGCTATTCAGGGGTGCGACTGTGACCCATTCACCACAACTTTCCCCCACATCGCGGTGCGGCCCCGCACACGCGAAGAGCCCGGGCATTCCCTGCCCGGGCTCAACCGCCGTACGGATACGGCTACTTCTCGCTCTGCTTGCGCCAGCGGATACCGGCTTCCACGAAGCCGTCGATCTCGCCGTTGAAGACCGCTTCGGGGTTGCCCATCTCGAACTCCGTACGCAGGTCCTTGACCATCTGGTACGGGTGCAGGACGTAGGAACGCATCTGGTTGCCCCAGGAGTTTCCGCCGTCGCCCTTGAGGGCGTTCATCTTGGCCTGCTCCTCCTGCCGGCGGCGCTCGAGGAGCTTCGCCTGGAGGACGTTCATCGCGGACGCCTTGTTCTGGATCTGCGAGCGCTCGTTCTGGCAGGAGACGACGATGCCGGTCGGCAGGTGGGTCAGGCGCACCGCGGAGTCCGTGGTGTTGACGCCCTGGCCGCCGGGGCCGGAGGAGCGGTAGACGTCCACGCGGAGCTCGGACTCGTCGATCTCCACGTGGTCCGTCTGCTCGACCACGGGCAGCACCTCGACACCCGCGAAGGAGGTCTGGCGGCGGCCCTGGTTGTCGAAGGGCGAGATCCGGACGAGCCGGTGGGTGCCCTGTTCGACGGAGAGCGTGCCGTAGGCGTACGGGACCTCGACCGCGAAGGTGGTCGACTTGATGCCGGCCTCTTCGGCGTACGCCGTCTCGTAGACCTCGGTCTTGTAGTTGTGCCGCTCAGCCCAGCGGAGGTACATGCGCTGGAGCTTCTCCGCGAAGTCCGCGGCGTCGACGCCGCCGGCCTCGGCCCGGATGGTGACCAGGGCCTCCCGCGCGTCGTACTCGCCGGAGAGGAGCGTGCGGACCTCCATCTCGTCCAGCGCCTTGCGGACCGACTCCAGTTCGGACTCGGCCTCGGCCAGCGCATCGGCGTCACCCTCGTCCTCTGCGAGCTCGAAGAGGATGGAGAGGTCGTCGATGCGACCGCGCAGCGCCTCGGTCTTACGGACCTCGGCCTGGAGGTGCGAAAGCTTGCTGGTGATCTTCTGTGCCGCCTCCGGGTCGTCCCAGAGGGACGGCGCCGCCGCCTGCTCCTCGAGCGCGGCGATGTCGGCCCTCAGCGCATCGAGGTCCAGGACGGCCTCGATCGACCCCATGGTCGAGGAGAGGGACTTCAGCTCTTCGGAAATATCGACGACTGCCACGGGTCCAGCGTAACGGCTGGACGAGTGAACCTGTCCCTCCCCCGGATCCGGGCCGCCCCGGGTCGGCCCTCAGGGAGCCGCGGGCGCCGAATTGCGGGTGTCCTCGGGGGCCGTACCGGTGTCGTCCCCGCCCGTGGCCAGCCAGCCACCGACCCCCACCACCGCACACAGGGCCACCGCGGCGGCACCGAGGGTGATCCTGCGCTTGCGGACGGCCGCGGACTTGTTGCGGGCCGAACCGGGCCGCGGGCGGCCGGGGGCACGCGGGGCCCGCGCGGTGCCGAGGGGGCCGCCGGCCAGTTCGTCGGGCCCGGGGACGCGCATGCTCGTGTGGGTGTCCCGGTTGGAGTCGGGACTGGACCCGGGCACGAGCGGAACCGCGCCACGGCGCCGGGGCTCCTCGGGGACCGGGGCGTACTGCTGCTCGTCGTAGGCCTGCGGTTCCTCGTTGTCCGGCTCGTCGACGTCGAGCGGGGGTATCCCCGACAGGAGCGGGAGCAGGGCGCGGAGTCCGGCCGCGAGCTCGGACGCGCGCAGCCGGGAGGCCGGTGCCTTGGCCAGGCACTGGACCAGGAGCTGCCACAGCTCCTCGGGGATGCCCGGCAGCGGCACGACCGTCTCGGTCACATGGCGGCGCAGGACCGCCCCGGGGTGTCCGCCCCCGAAGGGGGTGAAGCCCGCGAGGAGCTCGTAGAGCACGGTGGCGAGGGCGTAGATGTCCACGGCGGCGCGCGGCGGGAGGCCTTCGACGATCTCGGGGGCCAGGTAGTCCGGCGTACCGATGATCTTGGTGGCCTTCGTGCGGCGGGGGGTGTCGATCAGCTTGGCGACGCCGAAGTCGGTCAGCAGGGCGGGGTGCGATCCACCGGGTCCCGGCGGGCCCTCCATGTCGAGCAGGATGTTCTCCGGCTTGACGTCGCGGTGGACCACTCCGGCGCGGTGCGCGGCGGCGAGGCCGTCGGCGACGTCGGCGACGATCGCCGCCGCCGCCTCGGGCGCGAGGCGGCGCTCGCGATCCAGGCGGGTGCGCAGGTCGGTACCCCGCACGAGGTCCATCACCAGGGCCAGGTCGGTGCCGTCCACCACGAGGTCGCGTACGGCGACGACATGCGGATGGCCGAGGCCGAGCAGGGCGGTGCGTTCCTGTACGAAGCGGCCCACGAGCTCCTGGTCGGACGCGAGGTCGTCGCGGAGCAGCTTGATGGCGACCGGGCCCTCGGGCCCCTCGCCGAGCCACACCGTGCCGGCGCTGCCACGCCCCAGGATCTGGTGCGCGGTGTACCGGCTGCCGATATTCCGTGCCAAGACTGCTCCCTCAGCGGCTGGCGTTGACCCCCCGGGCGACAAAGTTACGCGGCGATCGGGGGGTTGCGTGCCCTGGACGGCGCCAACCTTCACTTCTGCGGGCGAATTGACCCCATCGAAGTCGACAAAGACTCAGGACGGGACCGCCTACTGGCCGCTGGAACCGCCCGAGTTGCCCGAGCCGCTCCCCAGGTCCTCGAACCAGTTGGTGACCTTGTCGATGCCGTCTCCTATGGCGCTCCAGAAGCTCTGCCCCTGGGCGACCCAGTCCTGAAGCGGTGTCAGCTCCCAGATGAGCCAGGCCGCGACGATCAGCAGCACCACCGAGAACAGGCACCCCTTGAGGCAGCCGAGACCCGGGATGCGCATGGGGTTGGCACTGCGCTGCCTCGGCTGACGCGGGGCCGGCGGCTCGGGCGCGGGTCGCTGCGGCGGCGCGTACTGCTGCCGCTGAGGCTGCTGCTGCGGCTGGCTGTAGCGCTGGGGTTGCTGCTGCGGCTGCCGCTGTTGTTGCTGCTGGGGGTACTGCTGGTGCTGCGGGCGCTGCTGGCGCTGGGGCTGCTGCTGTCCCTGCGGCGGCTGCTGCTGGCGCTGGGGGCGGCGGCGCAGCGGGTCCTGGCTCGGGTCGAGGTACTGGACCTGCGTCTGCTCGTTGCGGTCGCGGGCCGCCCTGAGCTGGGACTGCCACGGATGCGGTTCGTCGGGGCGCGGGGGGCCGTCGGGGCGCGGCGGCACGGGCGGCATCATCGCCGTCGGGTCGGCCTGGCCGCCCGCACCCGCGGCCTGCTGCATGACGCTGGTCGGGGCGGACGGGTCGTACGAACCCGCGTTGCCGGGCAGCACCTGTGTGAGGTCCGCGGCGCCCGGGGTGTCTGGGACGACGGCGGGAGCCGGGTCGGGGGCGAGCAGGGCGCCGACGCCCTCGGCGGCCGCGATCTGCGCCGAGTTCGCGTGCACGCCGATGCCGGAACCGACGGCACGCAGCGCACGGGCCAGGTTGACGGCGCTGGGCCGCTGGTCCGGGTCCTTGCGCAGGCAGCGCTCGATGACGGTCCACAGTGGTTCGGGCACGCTGCCGGGGCGCCGGGGCTCCTCGCTGAGGTGCCGGTGCAGGACTTCGAGCGCGGAGCCGCCGGAGAACGGCGGACGGCCGGTGACCAGCTCGTACAGCAGGATGCCCGCGCCGTAGACGTCGACGGCCGAGGTCTGCGGGCGGCCCTCGGCGGACTCCGGCGCCACGTACGCCGGGGTGCCGACGAACTCGTGGGTCCGGGTGAGCCCCGGGGAGTCCGCCAGGCGTGCGATGCCGAAGTCGGTGAGCATCGGGTGCATCTCGCCGTTGCGCTCGTCCAGGAGCACGTTGGCGGGCTTCAGGTCGCGGTGGACCACGCCGTCGGCGTGACTCGCGGCGAGCGCGTCCGCGATCTGGGCCGTGAGCAGCGAGGCGGCGACCGGGGTGAGCGGGCCGTTCTCGCGGAGGTAGCGGTGCAGGTCGGGGCCGTCGACCAGGTCCATCACCAGGGCGAGGAGGTCGCCCTCGACGACGAGGTCCCGGGTCCGGACGATGTTCGGGTGGGTCAGCCGCAGCAGCACGGAGCGCTCGCGCAGGAACCGCATCACGACGTCCGCGTCGTTGGCGAGTTCCTCCTTGAGCACCTTGATCGCAACGGTCTCGCCGGGCTGCCCGGCGACGGCCGCCTCGGCGCCCGCGGTCTCCCGCTGGCGGGCTCGCCAGACGGTGCCCGTGGCGCCGCGTCCGAGCGGCTCCTCGAGCAGGTACTTGCTGCCTACCGGCCGCACGTCATGCGCTCCCTGCTGATCGTTGTGCCTGCGGTCCCCCGGGCCCGCCCGGATGTTCCGGCCCACTCTAGTGCCGCCTCACGGGGCACCGGCCGGTCGTCCTCCGGTCGTGTTGCTGTCGTGTTCGGGGAAAGACGCCGACACGGAAGAGTTGGTTGCCGAACGAGTGTGCAGCACGTCCCGGGCAGGACCAAGCAGGAACTTTTGCACCCGTACTCGGCCAATCAAGATCACTTAGCGGTGACCCCCGGGCGTGTTGTCAGTGGCAGGTGCGAGGATGCCAGCAGCACGGAACCGTGGGGTCGGGGGACTCACGCTCCGTGACGACCTGTACCGGACGACGCGTCCGTGCCGGGTGGGGGGAATCACAGGAAATGTCCCCCTGCCGGGCGCCCCGCGCAGAAGGGACCGCTGACGGCGATGCAGATCCGGCTGACCGTCCTCGCGCCGCACAGCGGCCAGACCCCGGCACGCGCCTGCGACGTGCTCGTCACCGCCCCAGCGGGGACGGCACTCGCGGCCGTGGCCTCCGGGCTGGCCACGGCGGTGTCCGGCCCCGAGGGATCCCTGGGCGGCGGCGCCACCGTGCTGTACGCCGGGCGCGAGCGACTCGACGCGCAGCGCTGCGCCCTCGGCGAGCCACCCCTGGTGGACGGCGCGGTGCTCTCGCTCCAGGTGCCCGGCGAGGACGAGGCGGCCGACGACGCCGTCCCGGCACGACTGCACGTGATCGCCGGTCCCGACGCAGGGGGGGTCCACCTGCTGCACGGCGGGCAGATCCGCATCGGCCGTTCCGCCGAGGCCGATGTCCCGCTGGACGACCCTGACGTGTCACGGCTGCACTGCGCGGTCACGGTCTCCGGGGACGGCCGGGTCTCGGTGTCCGACCTGGGCTCCACCAACGGCACCTCGCTTGACGGTGCGGAGGTCGGTGGCCGCCCGGTCCCGCTGCTCCCGGGCGCCCTGCTGCGGCTGGGCGAGTCCACACTCCGGCTCACCTCCGGCACCCGTACGCCCGTACTCACGACCGCGCCGGACGGCGAGGGTCATCTCCGGGTGGCCCGGCCCGAGGCCGACGGCGCCCACGGACCGGGCGGCGGGCCCGACGCCGGGGAGACGCACGGCTACAGCACCGCGCCCTCGCTCCGGAATGCCCACGAGCCGGCCGACGACGGCCCGTCCGGACACGACGCGTACCTCCACGGTGCCCTGTCGCCGGACACCCACGGCCAGGGCGCCGGCCTCACCCACGGCGGGGCCACCAGACGCGGCGGCATAGGAGCCTGGGCGCGGCGCCTCACCGGTGGCAGGAGCGGCGACACGGCCCCGGAGGCGCCCTACGGTGCGCCGCGGGAGGACGCCCAGGGTGCCGCCCTCGCTTCGCACACCTTCTCGGCTCCCGCGCCCTCGGCACCGGCCGGGACCTGGCCGGACCCCGCGACCGTGCTCCTGACGGCGCTCGGCCCCGGCCCGCGCCTGTGGGAGCGCGACACCACGCACCCCGAGGCCCTGGTCGTGCGGCTGGGCACGACCGAGCGCGCGGACCTGCCCGCCGTGCCGGTGACCGTGGGACTCAGGGAAGCGGGCTCCCTCGGCCTGTCCGGGCCCCGCGGCAGGCTGTCCGGGCTCATCCGCTCGACCGTTGCACAGCTCGCCGCGCTGCACTCCCCGTTCGACCTGGAAATCGTGCTGATCAGCTCGGACCGCTCCCGGAGCCTGGAGGAGCGGCGGCGCGAGTGGTCCTGGCTCGGCTGGCTGCCGCACCTGCGCCCCATGCACGGCCAGGACTGCCGGCTGCTCCTCGCGTACGACCGCGAGCAGGCCGCCGCCCGCGCCGCGGAGCTGGCGCGACGCGTGGAGGAGGGGCCCCTGGGTTCCGGCTGGGCCAGCGCGGACCGGTCCGCGGTGGCCGCGGCGGCCCGCAGACACACCGGGCCCTACACGGTGGTGATCGTCGACGGTGACCCCGGATCCGCGGCGCTGCGCGAGACCACGGCGGCGCTCGCCGGCTCCGGTGCGGCTGCGGGGATCCATCTGATCTGCCTGGCGGAGACACCGGCCGCCTCTCCCACGTCCCCGGTCGCCGCGACCTACGACAGCGCCTGCCGGGCCTCGATCGCGTTCCGCGAGTGCGGTGCGGTCGCCATGCTGAGCGGGGATGTGGCGACCGCGCTGCGGCTGCTGCGCACGGCGGACGGGCAGGCCGCGGGCCACGGCACCGTCGCCGCGGTGGACGCGGTCTCGGCCGCCTGGGCCGAGCGCTTCGGGCGCGCACTGGCCCCCCTGCGGGACGAGGGCCAGGCGTCCCTGCCCGGCCGGCCGATGGCCGCGGCGGCTCTGCCGCCGTCCGCCCGGCTGCTGGACGAGCTCGGTCTCGCCCGGGCCACACCTGCCTCCCTGATGGCCCGCTGGGCCTCCACCGCCGAGGATCAGCCCGGCGCGACGGTGCGCGCGGCGGTGACCGGCGCGGACCTGGACCCGGCAGGCTCCGGCCGCACCCTGAGCACCGGTCCACTGGTGGGCGCGCCCCGCGAGTCCCCCGAGTACACCCCGTTCCGGGGGAGCGGGCCGACCAGCTCCGGATCGGGCGGCTCCCTCTACCCGACGGGCTCGGGCAGCGCCGGTTCTCCCCGGATCGGCGCTCAGCGACGCGACAGCGGCCGGCCGGAGAGCGGTTCCGTGTCGTCGCACTACGCGGGCCGTCCCGTGATCGTGCTCGGGGCCGGACCCCGGGGCCCGCTGTCCGTGGACCTGGCCGACGAAGGACCCCATCTCCTGATCGAGGGACCCGTCGGCAGCGGCCGTACGGAGCTGCTGCGCGCCGTCGCCGCCTCCCTGGCGTCAGCCGCCCGACCGGACCGGCTCGGCATCCTCCTGATCGACGGGGCGGGTGGTGACCACGGGGAGCGGGGCGAGGGGCTCCGTCCGTGCACCGAACTGCCCCACGTCTTCACCCACCTCGTGGCCTCGGACCCCGTCCGGATGCGGGAGTTCGCCCAGGCACTCGGCGGCGAACTGAAGCGCCGTGCGGAGCTGCTCGGGGACCTGGACTTCACCGACTGGCACGCACGGTACGAGGCGTCACAGGCACCGCACCCGGGCCGGCGTCCCGCCGGTTCCGCCGAACAGCGCGGCGACATCGACACACCGGCAGGCGGCACACTGCGGCTGCGGCCCGCCGCGGCCCGTCCCGTGGACCCGGGTCCTTCCCCGCTGCCCCGGCTGGTGGTCCTGGCCGACGACTTCGACGCACTGGTCGCTCCGGCCCTCGGCAGTCCCGGGCGTCCGTCCGCCGGATCGGTCGTGCGGGTACTGGAAGCCGTCGCCAGGGACGGCGGGCGCCTCGGCGTCCACCTGGTCGCCACGTCCGCCCGCCCCGACCGCACGGAGGACACCGAGCTGGCCCGGGGCGCCCAGCTGCGCATCGTGCTCGACCCGCCCGTCGTGCCCCCGTCCCCGGACGAGCCAGCGCCGGGCCGCGGGCGGCTGGGGCATCCGGACGGCCGGGTGACCCCGTTCCAGGGTGGCCGGGTCACCGGTCGCATCCCGCGCACGGCGACGCAGCGCCCCACCGTCGTACCGCTGGAGTGGGAGCGAATGGGCGATCCTCCCGCCCGCCGGCCCGTCCGTGAGCTGGGTAACGGCCCCACGGACCTGGCCCTGCTGGCCAGCGCCCTGGAGCGGGCGGCCCGTTCGGTGAACGCCGGGCGGCTGTCCCCGCTGCTCCCGAACTCCTGAGGCCGACGCGCCCCGGATCGTGCCGGGCGTGCGTGGTCCGGCAGTTCGCCGCGACATCGTGGATCGCGGACGTTGCGCGTCCGCGCTGTTTCGGCATGACGTCACGAGCCCATCACGATCAACGAGTTGAGGGCGATGACGGTATTGCGGCCCTGGTGCGCCGGGCGTAGGACTGTGCGCAGGACGACGTGAACCGCCACCGACGGGAGACGTGAACGACACTGCGGCCCCCAGCAGTCGGTGCCGGTTCGCATACATGCGCACAGAAGATTTCGCGTTCATGCGCACAGAAGAAACGGGGCAGAGATGCGCACAACCCTTCGAATGCGTAGGGCCGCAATGGTGTTCACCGCCATCGGGGCGCTGGCACTCACCGGCTGCGGCGACGACGGCGGCAGCGGCAAGGACAAGCCGGGCGGCGGCTCCAGCAAGGGCGAGGACAGCCCGTCGAGCGTCACCCTGCCCAAGCTCGACGGCGAGAAGATCTCGGTGGCCGCGGTCTGGACGGGGCCCGAGCAGACCAACTTCACCAAGGTTCTGGACGAGTTCGAGAAGCGCACGGGCGCCACGGTCACCTTCGTGCCGGCGCAGGACCCGATCGTCAACTTCCTCGGGACGAAGATCGCGGGCGGCCAGCCCCCGGACGTGGCGATGATCCCGCAGGTGGGCGCCATCCAGCAGGCCGTGGCGAAGAAATGGGCCAAGCCGGTGGGAGCCGAGGCCAAGGCCCAGCTGAGCAAGAACTACGGGCAGGTCTGGCAGGACCTCGGTGCGGTCGACGGCACCCAGTACGGCGTCTACTTCAAGGCCGCCAACAAGTCCCTGGTCTGGTACAACGCAAAGGCGTTCGAGAACGCGGGCGCGAGCGAGCCGAAGACCTGGAAGGACTTCATGGCCACGGCCGAGACGGTGTCCGCCTCGGGCGTCACCCCGGTCTCGGTCGGGGGCGCGGACGGCTGGACGCTCACCGACTGGTTCGAGAACATCTACCTCTCGCAGGCCGGCCCGGAGAAGTACGACCAGTTAGCCAAGCACGAGATCAAGTGGACGGACGCTTCCGTCAAGGACGCGCTCACCACCCTCGCCGAGCTCTTCGGCAAGCCCAGCCTGATCTCCGGGGGCGCCGACGGTGCGCTGCAGACCGAGTTCCCCGTCTCGGTCACCCAGACGTTCACGGGCGGCGACCAGCCCAAGGGTGCGATGGTGTTCGAAGGCGACTTCGTGTCCGTCAACATCGCGCAGACCAAGGCGAAGATCGGCACGGACGCGAAGGTGTTCCCGTTCCCCGCGGTCGGTGCGGACTCCCCCGTGGTGACGGGTGGCGACGCGGCCGTGGCGCTGAAGGACGGCAAGGGCGCCCAGGCGCTGCTCACCTGGCTCGCGTCCACCGACGCGGCGAGGATCTGGGCCGAGGCCGGTGGGTTCATCTCGCCCAACAAGAGTCTGGACGCGGCCGCTTACCCGAACGACGTGCAGCGCAAGATCGCCGAGGCGCTGATCGCGGCCGGGGACGACGTCAGGTTCGACATGTCCGACCAGGCCCCGCAGTCGTTCGGCGGGACGCCGGGGAAGGGCGAGTGGAAGACGCTCCAGGACTTCCTGAAGAACCCGAAGGACGTCGCGGGGACCCAGGCGAAACTGGAGTCCGACGCGGCCAAGGCGTACACGAGCTGACGGGATGACCACTGCGACAGTGGGGGGCGCGCAGGCCGCGCCCCCCGCCGACAAGCGTCCCGACCCGAAGACGCGGACGCGCCGAAGCGTGACCGGCACGCGCAGGGCCGTCGCCGCGGCCTTCCTGCTGCCGGCCCTGGTGCTGCTCGGCGCCCTCGTCGTCTATCCGATCGTCTACTCCGTCTACCGCTCGTTCCTCGACCAGGCGGGCACGGGGTTCGCGGGCCTCGACAACTACAAGGCCCTGTTCACGGACGACACCATCCGCACCGCGGTCAAGAACAACGCGGTGTGGGTCGTCCTCGCCCCGACGGTCTCCACCGCGCTGGGGCTGATCTTCGCGGTGCTCACCGAACGGATCAGGTGGGGTACGGCATTCAAGCTGATCGTCTTCATGCCGATGGCGATCTCGATGCTGGCCGCCGGGATCATCTTCCGGCTCGTGTACGAACAGGCGCCGGAGCGCGGGGTCGCCAACGCCGTCATGGTGGGCGTGCACGACTCGTTCGCCGAGTCGTCCGGTTTCCCGAAGGCGCATCCCCTGCCCGTGCACCCGCTGAAGGCGGGGGGCGGCGGCTCCTTCGTCACGAAGGAGGCCGTGCGGGCCGGCGAGCCGGTCAGCCTGCCGCTGGTCGGCGTGGTGCCCTCCAAGATGCCCGGCGACGCGGCCCCCGCGAAGACGGCCGCCCCCTCCGGCGAGGGGGTCACCGGGACGGTCTGGCTCGACTTCACCAAGGGCGGCGGCGGCAAGCCCAATGTCGTCGACCCCAAGGAGCTGGGCCTCAAAGGCATCACCGTCGAGGCGGTCAAGGACGGCAACGTCGTCGCGACGGCCACGGCGGGCGCGGACGGCGTCTTCACGCTGCCCGCCTCGGCGGACGGATCGGTGCTCCGGCTCCCGGCGGACAACTTCCGTGAGCCCTACAACGGGGTCGACTGGCTCGGGCCGTCCCTGGTGACGCCGGGGATCATCGGCAGCTACGTCTGGATGTGGGCCGGCTTCGCGATGGTGCTCATCGCGGCGGGGCTCGCGGGGCTGCCGCGCGAACTCCTGGAAGCGGCACGGGTGGACGGCGCGAACGAGTGGCAGGTGTTCCGCAGGATCACCGTCCCGATGCTCGCGCCGGTGCTCGCGGTGGTGCTGGTCACCCTGATGATCAACGTCCTGAAGATCTTCGACCTGGTCTTCATCATCGCGCCCGGATCCTCCCAGGACGACGCGAACGTCCTGGCCCTGCAGCTGTACCGCTCCTCGTTCGGTACGGACGCCGATCTCGGCGTCGGCAGCGCCATCGCGGTGCTCCTTCTGCTGCTGGTGATCCCCGTGATGCTGTTCAACGTGCGCCGGATACGGAAGGAGGGCCGCCGATGACCGCCCGGACCCGCACCGCAGCCGCCTCCCACCGGGGGTACGGGGGTCGCCCCCCGGAAGAACTCAGCAACGTGCGCCGGATACGGAAGGAGGGCCGCCGATGACCACGACCGAGGTCGCCAAGGTTGAGCCGGCACCCCGGGCGGAGGCGGCCCCCCGTGCCGAGCGGTCCCTCGGGGCGCGGATCGCCGCACGGGCGGGCGGCGGGGGCATGCGGGTCTTCCTCGTCCTGGTGGGCCTCTTCTGGCTGATGCCGACCATCGGACTGCTGCTGTCGTCGCTGCGCGGTGCCGACGACATCGCGGCGACCGGCTGGTGGAAGGTCTTCACCGCCCCGTCCCAGCTCACCTTCGACAACTACCAGCGCCTGCTTGACAATTCGACCATCACGGGCTCCCTCGTCAGCACGGTCCTGATCACCGTCCCGGCCACCTTCCTCGTGGTCGTGATCGGTTCGTTCGCCGGATACGCCTTCGCGTGGATGGAATTCCCCGGCCGGGACTGGTGGTTCCTGGTCGTCGTGGGGCTGTTGGTCGTCCCCGTGCAGGTCGCGCTGATCCCGGTGTCCGAACTCTTCGGCACGATCGGGATCTTCGAGACGACGTTCGGTGTGATCATGTTCCACACGGCGTTCGGCCTGCCGTTCGCCATCTTCCTGCTGCGGAACTTCTTCGCCGAGATCCCGCGCGAACTCCTGGAGGCCGCACGGCTGGACGGAGCCGGCGAGATCCGGCTGTTCACCAGGGTCGTGATGCCACTCGGCGGGCCCGCGATCGCCTCGCTGGGCATCTTCCAGTTCCTCTGGGTGTGGAACGACATGCTGGTCGCCCTGATCTTCGCGGACTCGGAGTCCCCGCCGATCACGGTCGCCCTGCAGCAACAGGTCCGGCAGTTCGGCAACAACATCGACGTGCTGGCACCCGGCGCCTTCGTGTCGATGGTGATCCCACTGGCGGTCTTCTTCGCCTTCCAGCGGCAGTTCGTCTCCGGTGTGATGGCGGGGGCGGTCAAGTAGAAGAGGCCGGTTCAGCACAGACGTTCGTCAACATCAGGGCGGCCCGTTCACCCATGCTCGGGCCGCCCTACCTCGTACTTCCCCCGAATGCCACGTCCGGCGTAACCAAGTCACTCCATCGGCCGTTTGCGGGCCACCTGCCCGCCCGCGAGCGACCCCTGGATGTGTTGTGCCCCGGTTCAGTGTCATCGTGCCCGCGTACCGGGTCCAGGCGTACTTGCACGCGTGTCTCGACTCCGTGCTCGACCAGTCCTTCAAGGACTACGAGATCATCGTGGTCGACGACTGTTCACCGGACGCCTGCGGCCCCATCGCCGACGAGTACGCCGTCCGCGACCCCCGCGTCACCGTCGTGCACCTTCCGCGCAACTCCGGCCTCGGGCCGGCCCGCAACGCCGGGGTCGCCCGCGCCGGCGGGGACTACCTCCTCTTCCTCGACGGCGACGACACCTTCGCCCCCGAGGCACTGCAGGCCGTCGCCGACCGGCTGGCGGCCACCGGCGACCCGGACGTCCTCGTCTACGACTACGCCCGCACCTACTGGTCGGGCGAGAGCGTGCGCAACACCTTCGCCGAGCACCTCGCCGAGACCGGCCCGGCCTCCTTCCGACTCGCGGACCGCCCCGAACTGCTCAAGGTCCTCATGGTCGTCTGGAACAAGGCCTACCGGCGCGAGTTCGTCAAGGCGGAGGGGTTCACGTTCCCGCCGGGCTACTACGAGGACACCCCGTGGACCTACCCGGTGCTGATGGCGGCCGGGTCGATCGCCGTCCTGGACACCGTCTGCGTCCGCTACCGCCAGCGGCGCCGGGGCAACATCCTCTCCACCACCACCCGCCGGCACTTCGACGTGTTCGACCAGTACGACCGCGTCTTCGCCTTCATCGACTCCCGCCCCGGACTCGCCGACTGGCGCCCGGTGATATTCCGCAGGATGCTCGACCACTTCTCGACCCTCTTCACCTCGCGGGGGCGCCTTCCGCGCGGCACCCGGGGGGAGTTCTTCCGCCGGGCCCGCGCCCACTGCCGCCGCTACCGCACCCCCGGCGCCCCGGTGCCGCGCCGCGCCCGTCTGCGGCACGCCCTGTTCCGGCTCGGCGCCCACCGCACGTACCGTGCGCTCTGGACCGCCCAGCGGCTGCGCACCCGGCTCGGGCGCGCCGGCACGACAGTGCGGCGGGCGGTACGCGGGGCAGCCCTGCAGGTGCACTACCGGGTGCAACTGCGTCTTCCCGTCCGGGCGGGGGACGCGGTGTTCGCGGCGTACTGGCACCGTGGCTACACCTGCAGTCCCGCGGCGCTGGAGGCCACGGCCAGGGCCCTCGTGCCGGGGATCCGCACCTCCTGGATCTGCCGGCCCGAGGACGCGCACACGGTGCCCGAGGCGACCCGGGTGCTCCATCCCGGCACCGCCGCCTACTGGACGGCCCTGGCCCGCTCCAGATACCTCGTCAACAACGTCAACTTCGACCGCAGACTGGTGAAGAGACGCGGACAGGTGCTCCTGCAGACCCACCACGGCACACCCCTGAAGACCATGGGCACCGACCTCGTGCACCGCCCCGCCGCAGCCGGGGCCATGGACTTCGAACAACTGCTGCTCAACATCGACAAGTGGGACTTCTCGCTCTCGGCCAACCAGCACTCCACGCTCGTATGGGAGCGCACCTACCCGTCCGGCTACACCACGCTGGAGTACGGCAGCCCCCGCAACGACGTGTTCCACCGCGCGGGCCCCACGGAGACCGCCCGGCTGCGTGAGCGCCTCGGCGTCCCCCCGGGCAGCACGGCCCTGCTGTACGCGCCGACCCACCGCGACTACCGACGGGAGCAGGGGCACTGCCTGGACCTGGAACAGCTCGTCCGCGTGCTGGGTCCGCGTTTCGTGGTCCTGGCCCGCTCCCATTACCTTGACGCGACGTCCCGGGCGACCGCCGGACAGCGCCATCCGCGGATCATCGACGTCAGCGCCCACCCGTCCGTCGAGGAGCTCTGCCTCGCGTCCGACGGGCTGATCACGGACTACTCGTCGCTGATGTTCGACTACGTCAACCTCGACCGCCCGGTCGTCCTGCACCTGCAGGACGCGCAGGCCTACGAGGCGGCGCGCGGGACGTACTTCGATCCGGCCGCCTTCCCTCCCGGGGCCGTGGCACGGGACCAGGAGGAACTGCACGAGATCTTCGCGACGGACCACTGGCGCGGTCCGCGCTCCGCGCAGCGCCGGGCGGCCTTCCGGGCCCGGTTCTGTCCGTACGACGACGGGCACGCGGCCGAGCGCGTGGTGCGCCGGGTCTTCCTGGGGGACACCTCGGGACTGCCGGTCCCCGCGCCTCTGACGGGGCGGGGGCCGACGGGGGTACCCCGGCAGGTGCCGGTGCGGGAGTACACCAACGGCTGAGGCGGGCCCCCGCAGGGGCGCGGGGGCCGCCCCGCCCCCTGCCCGGGCCCGTCGTTCAGCGCTCCAGGAATGCGAACAGTTCGTCCCAGCGCGACATGATCTCCGCCTCGGAGAAGCGCTGGACGTTGACCCGCGCACGGTCGCCCATCGCGTCCCGCATGCGGGGGTTGCCGGTGATCCGCAGCAGCCGGTCGGCGAGCGCACCGATGTCCCCGGCCGGTGCGAGCAGACCGTCCTCGCCGTCCCGGACGATCTCGCGCACGCCAGGGGCGCAGTCGAAGGCCGCGCACGGCACCCCGCTCGCCATCGCCTCCATCAGGGCCAGCGGGAACCCCTCGCCCCGGGAGGACTGGACGAAGACGGAGGATTCCGCGAGTGCGGCGGCGACGTCGTCGGTACGCCCCCGCCAGCAGACCGAGGCGTCCAGTCCCAGACCGGTGCACTGCCCCCTGAGGGCCTGCTCGTCCTCGCCCGTCCCGTAGACGTCCAGCCGCCATTCCGGGCGCTGCGGGGCCACCAGCGCCCAGGCGTCCAGGAGCATGTCGATGCCCTTCTGATCCGTGAGCCTGCCGATGCTCGCCACCGACTTCTCGCGGCGCGGGGAGGGCACTTCGGGCAGGGCGGCCAGGGCGTTCGGCATGAAGCCCACGTTGTCCATCCCGTCACCCGCCCAGCTGTCGGCGTCCTGTGCCGTGAGGACGAGCCAGCGGTCGAGCGCCGCGTAGTGGTTCTTGATCCAGCGGTAGCGGTGACTCGCCCGCGAGTAGTCGTACGACTCGTGGCTCATCCCGATGACCCGCAGCCCCGACGTGTCCGCCTCGCCGACCCACTCCATCGCCCACACCTGGCTGACGATCACGACACCGCCCGGGCGGGCCCCCCGGAAGATCTCCGAGAGCCGGCCGACGGTGCGCCGCTTCTCCGCGGCGCGGGCCGCCTCGGCACGCCGGGCGGCCACCCGGAAGCGGTCCCGCAGTCCCTGGGGGGCCCAGGGTGTCGGCGGGTGCGCCGGGTACAGGGCGGTGACGGGGTAGGAGGGTGCCTCGGGCAGGGCCATCTTCCGCTCGGAGGCGTGGACGCCGACGGTGTGCACCCGGTGGCCCGCCTCCTGGAAGAGCTGGGCCGTCCGGTGCGTCCATCCGGTCACACCGCCGAGTTCGTCGGTGCTGTTGGCGACGATGAAGACGTCACGTTCACGGCTGACGCTCATCAGCGGTCCTCCCCGGTGCGGGTCGTGCGGGACGTGCGGGACGGGGTGATGTGCCGGGCGAACACGGCGTCGACGACGGCACGGGCCGCGTCGCCCCGGTCGTAGGCACCGAACTCCGCTGCGAAGGCGGCGCGCTGGTCCTGGAAACCGGTGTCCGCGCTCTTCAGCCGGGTGAGCACGGTGAACAGCTCCTCCTCGGTCGCGGTCACCGGCCCAGGAGCCTTCTCCCGCAGGTCGAAATAGCTGCCCCGCTCGGCGGCGTACTCGTCGAGGTCCGGTGCGAACAGGACGATCGGGCGGTCCAGGAGCGCGAAGTCGAACATGATCGACGAGTAGTCCGTGACCAGGACGTCGGTGAGCGCGAGCAGTTCGCTGACGTCGTGGTGGCCCGAGACGTCCACGACCGTCCCGGGCGGGCAGGCCGGCAGGCTCGCCGCCTCCAGGTAGTGGGCCCGCACCAGCAGGGTGTACGTGTCGCCGAAACGCTCCGCGAAGCGCGCCGCGTCCAGCAGGAGCCGCTGCCGCCCGCGCCGGCCGGGACCGCCCCGGAACGTCGGGGCGTACAGCACGACCTTGCGGTGGTCGGGGAGGCCCAGCCGGGCCGCGAGCGCCGGGCGCGGCAGCCGCCCCTCGGCCTCGTCCCGGGCGCGCGCCGCGAGGAGGACGTCGTTGCGCGGGTACCCCGTGCGCAGCAGGGTCGCCTCGGGCAGCCGGTAGGCGCGCGCCAGCGTGCGCTCGTCGTGCGGTGAGCGGACGAGGAAGTGGTCGAACCGACCGACCGCGTGCTGGAGCCGCTCGCGCTGCGGGGCGTTCTGCATGCGCACCCGCGTCTCGTCGAACCCCATGCGCTTGTACGCCGACCCGTGCCAGGTCTGCAGATAGGTGGTGCCCCGGGGCTTGTCGAGGTTCTGCGGGAAGCCCTGGTTGTCGACCCAGTACTCCGCCCTGGCCAGGGCCCACAGATAGCGCCAGGACCAGCGGCGCACGAGCCGGGCGTCCGCCGGGAAACCTTCCGGGGAGTCGGCGTACGACCAGACGCAGCGCAGCCGGAGTCCCCGGGCGCGCACCTCCTCGTGGACGGCCCGGGGGCTGTCGCCGTAACAGGTGCCCATGTGGCTCTCGAACACCGCGCTGCCCTTGCGCACGGGCAGCCGCAGGAGCCAGGAGCGGTACACGGAGACCTTGAAGCCCCGGGCCTGCAGCCGGTCCCACCGCCTTCCGAGGGCCCGGACCAGGAGCTTGACCCTGCGCGCGGGGCGGAAGTGCGTGGCGTAGTGGACCAGCCGGCGTGCCGTACGGGCGGGCCGACCGCGGGCCTCCAGGCGCAGCGCCAGGTGGTCCCGGGTGGTGACGTAGGGCTGCCAGGTGTCGCCGGTCAGCCTGCCCAGCCGGGGCCGGGCCGGTGACCGGTCCGCAGGACCGACGAGGTCGTGGGGGGCGAAGAGGTCGGTGACCGAACTGGCCCGGCCGTCCTCCACGACCATCCGGGCGTCCCAGACCGTGTCGCGCGGACCGAGCGGCCGGACGGCTCCGGTGAGGTCGAAGCGGGCCGACCAGTCGATGCCGGTGGCGTCGGCCCGGACGTCGTCCACCGGGACGCAAAAGGCCCGGGAGCCGTCCCGTACGCGGAACTCCAGGCGCGCGCCCAGGGCGCCGTCGGGGTCCGGGCCGGTGTGCGCGGGGAGGACGATCCGCCCCCGGAGCAGGACGCCGCGGCCGGCCGCCTGGTAGCGGGTGAGCCTGTTCATCAGTTTCAGCTCGCCGAACGCACGGTACTGGTGTCCGAGTTCGGTGACGTCGAGCGCGGGGTCCGTCCCGTCGTCCCAGTGGACGCGCCCGTCCTCGCCCGTCGAGAGGGGCGCTGTCACGGTGCCCCGCCGGCGCAGGGCGTACGCCGCGGTGAGCACCCCGTCCGCGTCGCCCCGCTCCAGCAGCCGTACGCCGACGCGTTCGACCGGCGGCAGGGCGAGGAGGGCTGCCTCCGGGACGCAGTCGGGCAGCACGCGGGCGGCCGTGGCGGCGATCCGGGCCCGCTCGGCGGCGGGCCGCTGGGGGAACGTACGCACGAGCGGGACCAGCCGGTCCCGCAGGAAGGCGCGGTCCCGCTCCTCGCACAGCTCGGTCAGTCCCTGGGCCACCAGCACATGGCACACCCTCCGGTGTGCCTCCACCAGCCCGGCCAGGTCCCGTCCGTCGTCGGGCAGGGCCCGGCCCGAGACGATCCGGCGGCGCACGAGCGCGATACGGCCGACCACGGACGCCGCCAGCGGCCCGAAGAGGATCCCGCTGCGGGTGAGATCCTCGGCATGGCGAAGGGCGTGCCGCTCCAGCGCGTCACGCCGCACGCAGTACCCGGACACCAGCGCGTCGTGCACCGCCAGTTCGGGGGCGTCGGTGAAGCGGCGGACGGTCCGGGAGCGGACGAACAGCGACTGCTGCCAGCCGGGTTCGCGCTCCTTGACCCCGTCCTGGGTGAGCCGGCTCCACCGCCCGGCGACCAGGTCGGCCCCGGTGCGCGCACCCGCCTCCAGGAGGTTGCGGCAGGCGTGCTGCTGGAGGCATTCGCCGGCGTCGAGGACGAGGACGTACGTGCCCCGCGCCGCGTCCAGGCCCGCGTTGCGCAGGACGGCGGCGGAGTCCGCCGCCGCATCCAGGACGCGGACGCGGCCGGGGGAACGCCCCGCGATCGATCCGGCCGCCTTCCGCACCTCGTCGGACGCCGCCGGGGCGAGGACGACGAGGACCTCGACGGCGCGCAGACTCTGGCCGAGCACGGACTCCACGGACGTCCGCAGCGCCTCCTGCCCGCACTCGGCGGCGGCGGTCACGACGCAGCTGAAGTCGGGGGCGCTCATGTACGGTCCCCCTTCAGCATCCGGTCCACTACCCGGGCGGACGCCGTCCCGTCGTCGAGATCGCAGAACGACTCGCGAAAGCGCGCGTACGCCTCGCGGTGGCCGGCCGTCGCGGCGTCCGGATCACGCAGCGCCTCGACGACGTCGGCCGAGGCGGTGATCAGCGGACCGGGCGCCAGCTTCTCGAAGTCGAGGCAGAATCCGCGCAGGGTGTCCCGGTAGTGCTCCAGGTCGTACGTGTGGAAGATCATCGGGCGGCCCGTCTGCGCGAAGTCGAACATCAGGGACGAGTAGTCCGTGACCAGCACATCGCTGATCAGCATCAGTTCGGCGGCGTCCGGGTACCGCGAGACGTCACGGACGAAGTCGTTCCCGGGGATGCTGCCGCCGACCAGGTAGTGGCGGCGCACGAGGAGGACGTGATCGTCACCGAGGGCCTGCCGGGCCTGCTCCAGGTCCAGTTGGAGGTCCAGCCCGTAGCGCCCGCTCCGCTTGGGCTGGTCCTCCCGCCAGGTCGGGGCGTACAGGACGACCCGCTTGCCGTCGGGCACGTCGAGCGCCTGCCGGACGGCGGCGGCGGTCTTCGCCCGGTCAGGGGCGTACAGCAGGTCGTTGCGCGGGTAGCCGCACTCCATCACCTCGCCCGTGTGCCCGAACGCCCGCCGCAGGACGGGGGTGGAGAAGCGGTTGGGCGAGACGAGCACGCTCCACTGCGCGGCGCGCCGGGGCAGGGACTCCATGTACGCCGTGTCCGCGCAGGCGGTGCCCGCGAGGTCGCGGCCGATGCGCTTGAGCGGGGTGCCGTGCCAGGTCTGGACGACGAACTGGCCCTCTGCCCGCTCGAACCACTCCGGCAGCTGTGTGTTGGTCACGATCCACCTGCTGCGGGCCAGTGCCTCGTGCCACTCGGCGCTGTGCAGTGCGACCGCGCGGACCCCGGCCGGCACGGCGGCCTGCTGGTCGCGCACCACCCAGAGGTGCTCGGCGCCGGTGTCGCGCCGGGCCAGCTCCTCCTGGACGGCGCGGGGCGAGTCCGAGAACTGGCGTCCGTCGAAGCTGGAGTACAGGACGGCGTCCCGCAGCCCCGCGCCCCGCGCGGCCGCGTGACGAGCACGCAGCCGGCGTTGCCCGAACGCGCCCCGGTCGCGCACCGGCAGGGCACTGCCGGAGGACAGGCAGAGCCGGTCGTGGAAGCGCCGTTCCAGGGTGAAGCGGCGGCCTCGCGCATCACGGTGCAGCGGCAGACCGGCATGCAGCTGGGAGACCACCCGAAGCGGCAGGTAGCGGTCCGGATCGGTCTCGCCGCGCTCGCGGAGGAAGGGGTACCACCTGCCCTCGGCGAGCGGCAGCGTGCCACCGGGACCCTCGACGGCCGCGGGTGAGAACGCCGCGCGGAAGGCGCCCCGCCCGTGCTCCACGGCGAAGGTGTTCTCCTCGTGGTGACCGCTGTGGCGCAGGACCAGCTCCACCCCGCGTTCCTGCCCGACCGGGAAGGTCCCTTCGAGTACCAGAGCGCCGTCGTCGGTCCAGGACACGCCTGCGACGACGGGCGGCACGGCACGGTCGGTGAGGACCAGGTCCCCGGAGGGGTTGGCCGCGGCGTACACCTCGCGCCCGTCGGCCAGGGGATAGCGCCCCGTCTCCGTCTCCGGCCGGGCGGCGACCGTCAGCCGGCGCGCCCCGCCGACCAGCTGGACGCCCCAGTCGCCGTCGGTACCGGGAAAGGCGTCCAGGGGGACCTCGACGACGAAGGTACGGCCGTCCGCGCCCTCGCCCGGTGCCAGCGGGAACTCCCGGGTCTGCTTCGAACGCCACTCCTGGATGCGCAGGGCCGTCGCGGTGTCCCGGCTCAGCAACCGCACCGCGAACCGGATCGCGTCGCCCCCATCCGTCGGCCGGTGCCCGGCGAGCACGGCCTCGATCCGCTCGGCCCTGAGCTCCAGCTTGTTGCCGGAGAGCAGGGGGACGACCCGGGTGCGCTCGTCGACGTACCGCACGGCGGGCGGAGCCGGATTGCCCAGCAGGCGCATCGGGCCACGGCGCGGGCGTCCGGCGCCGACGACGACGGACTCCAGCTTCCACAGGGTGCGGACCCCCCGGGCCGTGCGCCTGCCCGTGAGGCGCCGCGGGTCGACGACGGTCTCGAAACCTGACCGCTCGTAGCCGTGCAGCGAGCGGCCGGAGCCCGCCGCCGCCTCGTCCGTCGCGGAGCGGCGCAGCCGCAGCGGGATGACCCTGCGGCCCGACCGCAGCCAGCCGGTTCCGGCCGACCTGCCGGGGGCGTTGCGCACGTACGCGTACCCCTTGAGGTGCAGCAGGCCCTCGCGCCACACGGCCTCGGTCAGGTGCGCGTGTACGGGCAGGTCCGCGGCGGACAGTGCGGTGACGCTGCGCGGGAGCGGGGCGTCGACACCCGGGTAGGCGGCCCGTGGCCGCAGCGCGCCCCGGACGTGGAAGGTGTCGCGGTCGGTGGACTCGTGGTCCAGGAGGGCGAGCAGCTCCGCCGTCCTGCGCTGCCGGATAAGGCGCCACTTGACCCGCAGGTGCAACGGAAGCGAGTCGAAGACCGCCGGGTCGACAGTGTCGGCGAAGGCGTTCGCGTGGGTGAGGAAGGCTTCGTGGAAGCTCTCGTCCCCGTCCGGGAGCGCCTCGATGAACAGCCACAGGTCGCCGGAGAGCGCGTGCTCGTCGTAGCGCCGCTTCGCCTCCGTCATACCCCGGTCCGCGAGGAACCGGCTGACGGTGGAGACCGCGGTGACCCGGTCGCGGATGCCCCGGACGACCGCGCGCCGGGTGGTGATCGAGCCGTCACGGTCCCGCCAGTGGTAGACCGGCGTGGCGACGACGTCGACGCTGCGGGCCAGGAAGTACGCCGGCAGGACGACGGCGATGTCCTCGTAGATGACCCCTGTGGGGAAGGCGAAGGCGTGCCCGTCCCAGAAGGACCTGCGGAACACCTTGTTGCAGGCGATGCGGTCGCCGAGCAGGATCCAGTCCCGGGTGATGTGCGTGGCCCGGCGGGACGTCTCCATGGGCTTGCGGAACATCGGCGACTGTTCGAGCACGCCGCCGGCGCGCAGCCTGAGCACGTTGCCGGTCGCGAAGTCCGATCCGGAGGCGTCGAGTTCACCCAGCAGCAGGGCAAAGGCGTCCGGCGGGACGACATCGTCGCTGTCGACGAAGGCCAGGAACTCGGCGTCCGGGTGCGCGTGTCCGGCCCCGGCGTTGCGGGCGGCCCCGAGCCCCGCGTTCTTCTGGCTGACCAGACGGAAGCGCGGATCCCTCCCGGCGAACTCCCGGGCCACAGCGGCGCTGCCGTCCGTCGAACCGTCGTCCACCATGACGACTTCCAGGTCGGCCATGCTCTGTCCGGCGAGTGAGCCGAGGCAGGCTCCGAGGAAATCCTCGACGTTGTAGATCGGGACGACGACGGTGAGACGGGGTGCCATGGCGCTGCGCACGATCCTTCCGGGAGGACGGACGGACATCCTCTGCGACGGACGTCCTCTGTATGGAACGAGCCCCGTGCCGGTGAGGCACGGGGCTCGCAACGGGACCTGCCCGTTCAGGGTTTGACGGCGATCCGGCCCTCGTCCATGCGCAGCAGGAGAAGCTGCTCGCCGGTCTCCTCCAGGAACTCGTCCACGGCCTGGCGCGATCCCTGCCAGTATCCGTAGTCGTCGATCAGCAGCACCCCGCCGCTCACCAGCCGCCCGTACAGGTGCTTCAGCTCGTGCTTCGTCGAGGCGTACCAGTCGGTGTCGAGCCGCAGGACAGAGATCCGCTCGGGTGCCTGCCCGGGGACGGTGTCCTCGACCTTGCCCTGCACGTAGTGGACGCGGTCCTTCGGGTACGGGACCTGCTCGAACCCGGCCTGTACGTCCTGGAGTGAGGCCACCGCCCAGATGGGCCGGTCCTTGCCCTGGGCGTCCAGCAGCTCCTGAGCGGGCCTGCCGTCCCGGCGCAGGTCCTCGGCGGTGGGCGGGGTCATGCCCTCGTAGGTGTCGAAGAGGTAGAGGTCGCGGCCGGTGTCGCCTAGCGACAGCAGGGTCTTGGCGCAGGCCTGCATGGAACCGCCGCGCCACACCCCGCACTCGACGATGTCACCGGGGATGCCGTGCTTGACGACGTGCCGTGTCGCGAGGACGAAGGCGTTGAGCCGCTCCGGCGAGGTCATCGTGTACGGCTTGACCGCGCGGATGATGTCCTTCGCCTCGTCGTCGTAGTCCGCCGGGAACTGCGGCTTCCTCGCGGCGGGCTTCGCGGGGGCCGGCTTCGCCGCGGCAGGGGCCTCGGCGGCCTCGGGCGCGGGCCGGGGAGCGGGCACGGTCGCGCGCCTGAGCTGGTACCCGGTGAGTTGCTGAAGGACGCCGTTGACGGCGTTGCGCCAAGCCATGGGGCGGGACAGTACGCGCGTTTTGCGGCTCATGTCATCTTTCGTCAACCTGTAGTTGATGGGACCGTACGCGTGTCCGGGCGCCCGCAGAGCTCGCGGCCGTCGAGCGGGCGCGGCACCGGGACCCGGTCCACCCCGCCGACCCGGTTCGCCCACCACACCGCCGTCTCCCGCACGGCGAACATGGTCAGCCCGCGATAGCGCGGCGGCCTGCGGAAGACGCCGACGGAGTCCCCCCAGTAGGCGGCCTTGGAGTCGATGGACCCGTAGTCGTGCCAGATGCCCCTGGTGGGCGGGAAGTCCGTGTACGCCTCGCGGAGTTCGAGGCCGGAGTGGGCGGCCATCGCCCGGAAGCCGTCCGGGTAGTAGCGCCAGCAGTCCTGGGCGTCGTGGGCGTGGCCGCGCGAGGGTGCGGTGATGAAGGCGTGGCCCCCGGGCTTGAGGACCCGGGCGATCTCCATCATCGACACCCAGAAGAACGGGATGTGCTCGAAGGCCTGTCCGGACATGACGACGTCGGCGCTGCGGGAGCGGGCTGGGATGCGGTAGGGGCGCTTCATGACGGCGTCCACGTTGGGGCCGTCGAGGACGTCGACCCCGAAGTAGTCGATGTCGTGGTCCGCGAGCAGGCCGCGATGGGTGCGGGACTGTTTCCCCGAGATCCGCGAGCCGAGGTCCACGACACGGTGCCTGCGGTCTCTGGGCAGGTACTCCTCGATGCAGATCCGCATCTGCTCGTAGGCGGACCGGTGCATGTGCCTCTCCCAACGTTTCCACGTGCGCGCGCTGTTGAACACAACGACGGCGGGGTCCGGAGGACACCCGGGATTTCAGCCCGCGCTCACCGGGAAGATCCGCCGCACCACGCGCTCCGCCGCCTTCCCGTCGTCGTACGGGCAGAAGCGGCTGCGGAAGGCGGCGCGCAGCGCGGCCGCCCCCTCCGAACGCCAGGCGCCGGTGCGCAGGGCCTCGGACAGCTCGTCCTCGGTGGTGGCCACCACCCCGGGGGTGTCACCCGGACGCCCGGACAGCAGGTCGACGTAGGTACCGCGGGATGCCCGGTAGGCCTCCCAGTCGGGTGCGTAGATGATGATCGGGCGGTCCAGGCACGCGTAGTCGAACATCAGGGACGAGTAATCGGTGATCAACGCGTCGGCGGCGACACAGAGTTCCTCGACCCGTGGATGTCCGGTGACGTCGATGACCCGCTCCGTCGCCTCCGTGCCGGCCGAGCGCCCGTAGAAGTAGTGCGCGCGGACCAGCAGCACTCCCCCGGGACCGAGCTCGCGGGCCAGGCGCTCCACGTCCAGCCGGGGGACGAAACCCCTGCGGTAGTCCCGGTGGGTCGGCGCGTACAGCAGGACGGTCGCGCCGGGTGCGATACCGAGCTCCGCCCTGATCTTCCCCGCCTGTTCCGCCGTTGCGGTGCACAGGACGTCGTTGCGCGGATAGCCGTAGGGCAGCTGCTCGTAGGCCGACGGGTACACCCGGTCCCAGACCTCGGAGCTGTGCGGGTTGGCGGAGAGACTGAAGTCCCACTGGTCGGTGTGCGCCACGATCCGCTCGAAGTCGACGCCGTTGGTGAGGGCGGGATACGGGTACTGGTCCAGGCCCATGGTCTTCAGCGGGGTCCCGTGGTGCGTCTGCAGGTAGACCTGGCCCGGACGCTTCGTGAAGCCGCCGGGAAAGCTGGAGTTGTTGACGAGGTACGTCGCGGTGGCCATGGTCCGCCAGTAGGCGCGCGAGCCCTCGATGACGTACGGCACGCCCGGCGGCATCCGGTCCAGGTGGCGGGAGGAGACGACCCATACGCCCCTGATGTGCGGGACCAGTTCGCGGGCCTTTTCGTAGACGGCGGCCGGATTGCAGGCGACGCCCCTGTTCCAGTAGGCCCCGTAGACGGCGAGGCGGGGGTCAAGCGGGCGGCGCAGGTCGGCGCGGTAGACGGCCCGCATCACGCGGGCGCGCAGCGACTTGTGTCCCGCGCGCAGGAGCGCACGCGCCCGGGCACGCCCGGCGCGGACGGTCTCCCGGAGCCGGTGCGCGGCGTACGGGCCGGGGAGACCTGCCGCGCGGAAGAACGCGGCGCGGTCGGCGGGGGCGATGCGGCCCCGGTCGCCGAGCACCGCCGTCAGATGCGCGGTGCGCGCGGCAGCGGTTCCGGGGCCGTCGCCGCCCTCGCCGGCCAGCCGGTCATAGGCGTCGATCACCGCGAAGTGCGCGCGGCCCGGCGTCGTGGCTGGTGTGCCCCTGCGGCGCGGGTGGTGGCGCACGCAGATCCGGTCGAGCGCGGCCAGGGTGCCCGCGTCGGAGGCGAGGAGCAGGGCGCGGTGGACGGGTACGACATCGCCGTACGGACCCTCGGTGAAGCGGAGCCGGGCGTCGTCCCAGAAGGCGCGGCGGAACAGGTGGCCACGGGCGGCCGGGAGCGCCGGGCCCGGCTGCCGCACCCCCCGCCAGTCGACGCGGTCGTGCCCCACACGCAGGACGTCCGGCCGGTCCGCCGCCAGCCGTGCGGCGATCTCCGCGGCCGCGCCGGGGAGCAGCAGGTCGTCCCCGTCCAGGAAGAGCAGATAGGTCCCCCGGGCCGCCGCCGCGCCTGCGTTGCGGGCGGCGCCGGTGTCCCAGGGGCCGTCGAGGAGCAGTACGCGCAGACGGGGGTCGAGCGCGGCGCACTCCCGCGCGATGGCGAGTTCCGGCGCGCCGTCCGGGGTGCCGGTTCCGACGGCGATCAGCTCGATCTCCACCGTCCCGCTTCCGGCAGCGGCCTGTCCGGTCACGGACTCCAGGGCCGCCCTCAGACGGCCCCGGGCGTGGTGGGCGGGCACGACGACACTGAGGAGCATGGCAGCCGAGCGTAGTGCGGCCCGCACGGCCCGACCTACAAATCTTCACCCGTTCGGGTCAACGGCGTGACCCCCGGCGCTCCCCCGGGTTGTGCCGTACATGAAGCCACTCCTCAGCGTCGTCGTCCCCGTGCACAACGTCGAGGACTATCTTCAGGAGTGCCTCGCCTCGCTGGCCGGCCAGTCGCTGCGGGACATCGAGGTGGTGCTGGTCGACGACGGCTCGACGGACGGGAGCCGCCGCATCGCGGAGGACTTCGCGGCCCGGGACGGGCGCTTCCGCTGCGTCCACCAGCCCAACGCCGGGCTGAGTGCCGCCCGCAACACGGGAGTCGCCCACACCACCCCGGGGGTGCCGTACCTGGCGTTCGCCGACAGTGACGACGTGCTCGTCCGCGACGCGTACGAACGGATGCTGGCGTCCCTGGAGTCGACGGGCTCGGACCTGGTCACGGGCAACGTGTGGCGGCTGAACGAGCACGGCAGGCAGCAGGCCTGGCAGTACCGCTGGCTCACCGGCGACCGCCCGCGCACCCACATCACCCGCGACGCCCGGCTGCTGGCCGACCGGGTCGCGTGGAACAAGGTGTTCCGGCGCGCGTTCTGGGACCGGCACGCCTTCTCCTTCCCGGTCGGCAGGCTCTACGAGGACACGCCGGTGATGATCCCCGCGCACTACCTCGCGGGGTCGGTGGACGTCCTCCACGAGCACGTCTACCTCTGGCGGGTGCGAGAGGGGTCGATCACCCGGCGGCGTACGGACGTCCGGGGCGTACGGGACCGTATCGCGGCCTGCGAGCGGGTCAGCGAGTTCCTGGCGGACCGCGGCCCCGGGCAGCGGCTGCGCTACGACGCCTCGTGCCTGCGCGACGACTTCGTCTACTTCCTGGAAGGGCTGCCGATGGGCGGCCCCGATTACCGCTCGGCGTTCATGGAGGACGCCGGCGCCTTCCTCGACCGCGCGGGCGACGCGGCCCTGACCGGTCTGCCCGCCGATGCACGGATCAGGTGGCGGCTGGTCCGGGAGCGCCGGCTCGGCGAACTGCTGGCCGTCCTGGCCTTCGAACGGGCGAACGGGAGCGGCACGTTCACCGTCGAGGGACTGCCGGGGAGGCGGCGTGCCGCACATCCCGGGGTGGCGCCTTCCAGCGGTGTGTCGGCGCGCCTCGGCAGCGGTGATCTGCCCGCGGTGGCACGGCTCGTGGAATCCTCCTGGGGCGCCGACGGCCGGCTGCGGCTGCGCGGCTACGCGTACGTCCGCAACCTCCCGGCGGCTACGGCCCGGCAGTCGCTGAAGGCGGGTCTGGTCAGGGAGTCGGGCGGCAGACGGCTGCGGGCGGTGCCGGTCCGCACGGTGCGGACCGGCACCGCCACGGCGGACTCCGGCCAGGAACTGCACCGCTACGACCACGCGGGCTTCGAGATGGTCCTGAACCCGGGGCGGCTCGGACCCGGCAGGTGGCTGGTGGGCGTGGTCGTGGCCGGGCACGGCGTCGTACGCCGGGCAGCCCTGCGTGCCGTGGAGGCCGCCGCCGCCCAACCGCTGGTCCACGACCTGGGCGGTGGGCTGCGTGCGGTGCTCGGCTACCGGGAGGGCAGGCTCGAACTGGCCGTGGAGCGTCTGCCCGCCATGGCTCTCGCCCATGACGGCGGTCCGGAGGCCGCGGAGCTGACCGGCCGGCTGTACGGGAGCGCGCGCCCCGCCTCTCTCGTGCTCACGCGGACCGGGTCGGCCGAGCACGTCTGCCCGCTGCGGATCCCGAACGGCGGGGCCGGCGAGGAGGGGGGCGGGGACGGACCGGCCGGGACCCGCTTCGCCGTCCGTATCCCGCTGGCCGCGCTCGCCGCAGAGTCCGGCCCGCCCCCCGCCGCAAGCCCCGCGGCCGCCCCTTCGCCCGGTGCGCGGTGGCGGGCCCTGCTCCTGACCGATGACGGCGCGCGCCTGCCCCTTGCCGCCGCACCGGACCTGCCGCCGCCCCTCTTCGCCGACGCGGCCGGCCACCTGGTGGTGGAGGTGTCCGGCGAACCCCTCGTGGACGCCGCCTCGACCGCTCCGGACGGGGGAGTGTGGGTCGAGGGGACCGGATCAGGAGTTCTCGTGCTGCGCAACACCGCCCTCGGCGAGACGGTGACCGTGCCCGTCGAGGAGCGGGACGGACGCTTCCGCGCGGTGTTCTCCGAGCCGCCCCGCGAGGGCGACTGGGAGGTGTCCCTCGACAGCAGGCCCGTCCGCGTGACCGGCCTGCTCGCGGCCCGCCTGCCGGTGAGCGCGGCCGGTGCCCGCTTCCGGCTCGACCGGCGCAACGGCGACCGGCTGACCGTGCGCTGCGCACCGGCGCTCGGGGACGCGGAGCGCAGCGCGTACCATCGCGGCCGGCTGCGCTCGGCGCACTACCCGGCGCAGCGGGGACTGCCCCTGCGGGACGCGGTTCTCTACGCCGGGGACGGCTCGCCGCGCGCCGTGCACGCCGAGCTCGTGCGCCGGAGCACCGACGCCGAGCACCTCTGGGTAACCGACGGGTCGGCGGGTGACGCCGCACGCGTCCCGGCCACCGCCGTCCCCGTCGTGGCGCACAGTGCCCAGTGGTACGAGGCGCTGGCCCGCGCCCGCCGCATCGTGGCGGCGGGTCAGCTGCCGGAGTGGTTCGAGCGCCGTCCGGGCCAGACGGTCGTGCAGACCTGGCACGGCGCCCCCCTCGGCCGGTTCGGCCTGGACCTCGCCGGCACCCTGTACGCCGACCACCAGCACCTGGACACGCTGGCCCACCGATCCGCCCAGTGGTCGGTCCTGGTCTCCCCGAGCGCCTTCGCCACCCCGCACCTGCGCCGGGCGCTGGCCTACGAGGGCGAGGTGCTGGAGGCGGGCTCCCCGGCCGGCGACCTGCTGTCCGCACCCGGCCGGGACAAGACGGCCGAGCGGGTACGCGGCTCGCTGGGCGTCCCGGACGGCCACCGGGTGGTTCTCCACGCACCGACCTACCGCGACCATCTCGCGCACGCCCCGGGCAGCCTCCCTTCCGGGTCCCCGCCGCTGTACCGCTGGGATCCGGCGCTCGATCACGCGGAGCTGGCGCGGTCGCTCGACGGGCGCACCACGGTACTGGTCCGCAGGCACCCGCAAGTGACGGGCAGCGTTCCGGCGCACCCCGCGCTCCGGGACGTGTCCGGCCATCCGGACGTCGCGGAGCTGCTGCTGATCGCCGACGTGCTGGTGACCGACTACGCGGGGCTGACCTTCGACTTCGCGCACACCGGCCGCCCGATGCTCTTCCACACCTACGACCTGGAGCACTACAGGGACACCGTGCGCGGTTTCTGCCTGGACTTCGAGACCCGTGCGCCAGGCCCCCTCCTCGTCAGCACCCAGGAGGTGGCCCAGGCGCTGCGGGCCACTCCGGCGTCGGCGGCGCTGCACTCGGACGCCTACGAGAGCTTCCGGCGGGATTTCTGCGGTCCGGCCGACGGCGGTGCCGCCCGCCGCGTCGTGGACCGGCTGCTCGACGAGGAGCCCGGAGGGCTCCGGCCCGTCAGCCCTTGAGCGCGCGGACCGCCGAGGCGGCCAGATCGTCCAGGTAGCCCTTCGGCAGGCTGCCGCGGACGACGGCGAGACGCCAGTAGAGCGGTCCGACGATGAGGTCCAGTGCCCGGTCCGGGTCGCTGCCCTCAGGCAGCTCGCCGCGGGCCACCGCCTCGCGCACGACGACGGCGGCCACACCCTGCTGCTGGTCGAGCAGGGCCGCCTTGATGGCGTCGGAGATCTCCGGGTTGCGGGCCGCCTCGACCAGCAGGTCCGGGATCACCTGGGCCGCGACGGGGTGCCGGAGGGCGTACGAGGCCAGTTCGAGCACGGCCCGCACGTCTCCGTACAGCGAACCGGTGGCGGGCGCGGGCATGCCCTGCGCCGCGACGGCGGCGACCAGGTCCAGGACGAGGTGCAGCTTGGACTTCCAGCGCCGGTAGACGGCGGTCTTGCCCACACCCGCGCGTCGGGCGATGCCCTCGATCGACATCCGCGCGAATCCGACGGCGGCCAGCTCCTCGAAGACGGCGACGCGGATCGCGTCGGTCACGTCCTCGCGCAGCACCGCGGCACCTGCCGGGGTGCGGCGCCCGGTTCGCCGTTCGGTGGTCATGGCCCGATGATAGACCGTAACGACGAAACGGTTGCGTTGCGACGCACATACGTCTTACTGTCAGCGTTACGACGATACGGTCCCGTCCCATCCGCCCGGGTCGTCCGCCCTCTCCCCAAGCCCCCCATCGAAAGCGATCGTGGTGAGCCAGACAGCAGCCCCGCCGGCCCCGGTGGACACCGCATCTCCCGCCCTCCTCCCCGTGTACGAACCCGGCGAGCTGGCCGCGCTCGCGGCCCGGCACGGGCTGACCGTCAGCGGAGCCCGGCCGACGCTCGGGGAGTACGTCCGGCAGCTCTGGGGGCGCAGGCACTTCATCACCGCCTTCGCCACCGCCAAACTGACCGCGCAGTACAGCCAGGCGAAGCTCGGCCAGATCTGGCAGATCATGACCCCGCTGCTCAACGCGACGGTCTACTACTTCATCTTCGGCGTCCTGATAGGCACCAAGCGCGGAATCCCCGACTTCGTGCCCTTCCTCGTCACCGGCGTCTTCATCTGGACCTTCACCTCCAGCTCGATCACGGCCGGCACCCGGGCCATCAGCGGCAACACCGGACTCGTCAGGGCGCTGCACTTCCCCCGGGCGTCCCTCCCGATCGCGCTGGCCATCCAGCAGCTTCAGCAACTGCTGTTCTCCCTGGGCGCGCTGTTCCTGATCCTGCTCGCGTTCGGTCAGTACCCGCAGCCCTCCTGGCTGCTGGCGATCCCCGCACTCGCCCTCCAGGCGCTGTTCAACACCGGCGTCTCCATGGTCGTGGCGCGGCTCGCCGCCAGGACCCCGGACATCGCGCAGCTCACCCCCTTCATCCTGCGTACCTGGATGTACTCCTCCGGCGTCATGTGGAGCCTGGACACCCTGCTCTCGGGGGACCGGGTCCCGCGGCTCGTCCTGCTCGCACTCGAATGCAATCCGGCCGCCGTCTACATCGACCTGATGCGCTACGCCCTGATCGACAGCTTCACCGGCGCGCAACTGCCCCCGCACGTGTGGGCCGTCGCGACGGGATGGGCGCTCGTCGCCGGCATCGGCGGCTTCGTCTACTTCTGGAAGGCCGAGGAGAGGTACGGACGTGGCTGACACCCCCGACACCCGAGTGCCCACCGTCGTCGTCGACGACGTCCACATCACCTACACCGTGAACGGCGCCCGCACCGGCCGGGGCAGCGCCACCTCCGCGCTGAACCGGATCGTGTCGCGCAAGCAGCCCCGGGGAGCGCGCCAGGTGCACGCCGTGAAGGGCGTCAGCTTCGCCGCGTACAAGGGCGAGGCCATCGGGCTGATCGGTTCCAACGGTTCCGGCAAGTCGACCCTGCTCAAGGCCATCGCCGGTCTCCTGCCGCCGTCGAAGGGACAGGTCCACACCCAGGGCCAGCCCTCCCTCCTCGGGGTGAACGCCGCCCTGATGAGCGACCTGACCGGCGAGCGCAACGTCGTGCTCGGCGGGCTCGCCATGGGAATGACGCGCGAACAGATCCGTGAGCGCTACCAGGCCATCGTCGAGTTCTCCGGCATCAACGAGAAGGGTGACTTCATCACCCTGCCGATGCGCACCTACTCCTCCGGCATGGGCGCCCGGCTGCGCTTCTCCATCGCCGCCGCCAAGAGCCACGACGTCCTGCTGATCGACGAGGCCCTGTCCACGGGAGACGCGAAGTTCCAGCGGCGCAGCAGGGACCGGATCATGGAGCTCCGCGAGGAGGCCGGCACGGTGTTCCTGGTCAGCCACAGCAACAGGTCGATCACCGACACCTGCGACCGCGCGATCTGGCTGGAGGCGGGCACGCTCCGGATGGACGGCCCGGCCAAGGAGGTCGTGGCGGCCTACGAGGAGTTCACCGGCCCGGCCAAGCCCCGGAGGCCCAAGAAGTGACACGTCCGCCGGACGGGCCGCGAAGGCC